>JACMKG010000413.1 GCA_014380255.1 Prolixibacteraceae bacterium
AGGACGTGAAGGTTACATGAGCCTGCACAACACGGATACCAAACGCGAATTGGATCACATGGGTAAATTCCTGGCCGCAGCACGTGATTACGCACGTTCCAAAGGCTTCCAAGGCACTTTTCTGATCGAACCTAAGCCCATGGAACCCATGAAACACCAGTATGATTTCGATACCCAGACCGTTATTGGATTCCTCAAAGCCCATGGCCTGGACAAAGATTTCAAAATGAATATCGAAGTTAACCACGCTACATTGGCTGGCCATACTTTCTCTCATGAATTAAGGGTGGCACGCGATAATGGCTTCTTCGGCTCCATTGATGCCAACAAGGGCGACTACCAGAATGGCTGGGATACCGACGAATTCCCAACCAACATCTATGAAGTGACTGAAGCGATGATTGAAATCATTCAGGCCGGAGGATTTACCAACGGAGGTATCAACTTTGACGCCAAGACTCGCCGCAATTCTACCGACCTGGAAGATATCTTCATTGCCCACGTGTCAGGGATGGATACCTTTGCCCGTTCATTGGTTATTGCCGACAAGCTGCTCAAAGATTCTGATTACCTGAAACTGAAAGCCAACCGTTATGCCTCTTACGACGCAGGCAAAGGCGCTGATTTTGAAGCCGGCAAACTAAACCTTACCGATCTTTACAATGCAGCCAAAGAAGCAGGCGAACCCAAACAAATCAGTGGTAAACAAGAAATGCTTGAACAATTAATCAATTGTTATATCTAGTCCGATGAAGGAACGTAATACGTTTTATGTTGTTGGAATAACCCTTGTGGCTACCTTGGGTGGGCTTCTGTTTGGGTATGATACGGCTGTAATTTCAGGGGCTGAAAAATCAATTCAGGCTTATTTAATTACCAGTCTTGGTCTTGGGTCACTTGCTCATGGTGCTACGATCTCCAGTGCCTTAATTGGATGTATTATTGGAGGAATGCTTTCGGGAATTGTTTCCTTAAAATTAGGTCGTAAGATGTCTCTGATGCTTGCAGCTGTGCTGTTTTTTGTTGCAGCAATCGGTTCTGCTTACCCTGAAATGATATTCTTCAAAAGAGGCGAACCTACGATGGGATTGTTATACATGTTCAACTTTTACCGAATCATTGGTGGAATTGGCGTTGGATTGGCATCAGCTGTCTGCCCGATGTACATTGGTGAAATTGCTCCTGCAGACATTCGTGGCCGGTTGGTTTCAATCAACCAGTTTGCCATTATTTTCGGGATGCTGGTAGTCTATTTTGTCAACTATTTCATTGCTCATGGCCAAACCATTGAATGGATCAATGAAACAGGATGGAGATATATGTTTCTTTCAGCAGCCATCCCATCGGCTATTTTCGGGATACTGTTGTTCTTCGTTCCCGAGACTCCACGTTACCTGGCCCTGACCAACCGGGATGGCAAGGCACTGGAAATCCTGACCAAGATCAACGGCGTCCAGCAGGCAAAATTAATTCTGAAGGATATTAAGACATCGGTAGATGCTGCCTCAGAAAACCTGTTTGCTTACGGGAAAGTAGTCATTTGGATCGGCATCCTATTATCTGTATTTCAGCAATTTGTAGGAATCAATGTGGCCTTGTATTATGCTCCACGTATTTTTGAAAGCATGGGCGCTGCCAAAGATTCTTCGATGCTTCAAACGGTGGTAATGGGTTTGGTTAATGTTATCTTTACAGTGATCGCTATTATGACTGTTGATAAATACGGACGCAAACCTTTACTGATGATCGGTTCAATCGGAATGGCCATCGGTATGTTTGCCATCGGCGGACTGGCCTTCATGAAAGTGATTGGCATCAGCACCCTGGTATTCATCATCATCTATACCGCGTCATTTATGATGTCATGGGGTCCGATTTGCTGGGTGTTGATATCTGAAATCTTTCCTAACAAGATCCGTGGCCGTGCCATTGCCATAGCGGTAGCTGCCCAATGGGCTGCCAACTACTTTATTTCATCAACCTACCCGGCCATGATGGAACTTAGTGGTGGAATGACCTACAGCTTCTATGGAATCATGAGCCTTCTTTCTTTTCTATTTGTCTGGAAGATGGTTCCTGAAACCAAGGGGAAAACCCTGGAGGAGATGGAAAAGCTCTGGAAAAAATAATAAATCAATCCCCATATCAATCCCAAAGCCGCTTCTTACTTGTAAGAGCGGCTTTTTCTTTGCATTATACAGATTCCAAGGTTTAGGACGGATTACGCAGATCTGATAGTCTAAAGATGCAACTTGAATAAATGGCTAAAATGAATCATAGACATAATTATACCATAATTTAAATTCTTTCCTGCTTATTTTCTTTTCATCCATGATGATATTTTTTTGTAATATGCTTTTTTTTACATTTCTTTAAAAACCTAAACCCTTATAAAATTTATTTTTCAGGTATAAGAGGTAGATGCTTGGTAGGAGAGAAATCTGATAAATATTTTAAACTATTAATTCATGACTTTTAAGAGTGTTGGTAAAGCGATATCTGCCAAAGAATTAATCATCCTGTTGGTGATATTATTTTCAGGTGCTCTTTATGTGTATCATATCTGGCTGGATACCAGAAATCAAAGCATCCATGAAACATTGCAAATTGCAAAATCCATTGAAGCCACTTTACCCAAAGCTGAACTTACGACCTTGGATCCCAATGCTGAAGACTTAAAAGACAACAGCTATCCCCTCTTAAAAAATGCACTCCAAAAAGTTATTGAGGTAAATAAAGAGGCCCGATTTGCCTACGTGTATGTGGAACGCGGAGGAAAGTTATTTTTCCTCGTTGACTCAGAGCCTGAGACTTCCCCTGATTATTCACCCCCAGGCCAGGAATTCACGGAAGCAAACCCTATCGATATAAAGCCCATTTCTGAAGGCATCGCATTGGTAACTCCACCGGTGACTGACCGATGGGGAACATGGGTTAGTGTTGAAGTGCCCATTAAAGATGCCTCAGGCAAAGTAATAGCTGCCTACGGGATGGATTACAATGCCAGCAGGTGGATCAGGCGAATCTGGTTCGAAGTGTG
>JACMKG010000414.1 GCA_014380255.1 Prolixibacteraceae bacterium
ACTTTACACTTTTGCCTTTTGCCTTTTTATTTGCGGGCGTAAAAATAAGTTTTCCCTTCGCTTTTGTCGTCGAAATTATAAATTTCTTTTCCTTCATGAAGCCTGTAAAAGGCCAGCATGGCAATATCGCCTGCGCAAAAGAGGGAATGAAGGCACATGACCGACAGAAAGAAGTAAAACGAGGGATAATCCAAATAATAAAGCATCCCTGCCAGGCAAGCCAGTTTTACAATCCCAAAGGGCGCAAGTGCAACCAGGTGGAATGCCCGGGAGTTGATAACCTGGCGGTCGGCTATGGCATAGAAGATGAATTTTTTCAGCACAGTGCCAAAGGAAATTCTGCGGGCGCCGGTAGCCAGGTAGGCCAGTGCATGCAAGAGTTCATGGATTACAATCAATGCGGAAAGAGAAAACACGATGGACATGCCTATTTGAAGGATCAGGGTATAACTCCCTTTTACTGCCAGAATAATTCCCCGGGTTAGAAGAAATAAAAACAGGATGATCATCAACACCTGGTAAATGGAATAAATGCGGATGATTGTTTTTTCTTTGGGAATGATTTCCACAATAAATTCACGCAGGCGCTGATGCGATACTTCGGTCAGAAGTTCAAAGGCCTCCTTGTTTTGCAAGTCTTCGGGTGTCAGTTTCTTATTCATTGGATTAATCATTTCGGATGATTTCTCGTATAGCCCTTAGGTGAATCAGTTTGATCAGGAAGGCAAACAGCATGCTGGCACCTATCATAACCAGGTAGCCGATGTACCAGGTGTTGATTTGTTTGCTTAGCATCCCTGCCAGGAATATGAAAGCTATAAAGAGAAACAACCGTGCTAAAACAAGGTAGTTAATGGTTAGTTTAAGGAAAATAACTGCCAGGATAGTTTGCGCCAGGGCGGTGAAAAGCTGGGTTGCCAGGCTTGCCCACGCCGAGCCCAATGCCTCCATGGGGGGAATAAGTATTAAATTAAGAACGATGTTTAAGATCATTCCCAGCAGGGCCATCCAGTTTAATTCGCGAATGCTCCCGTTGGCTGTGAGTAAGGTGCCGAAAATGTAAGTGACCGCAATGCCCAGGAAGCTGACCATGAGAAGCCGGAAGATGGAAGCCGACAATTCAATCTCGGAGGCTGATAGTTCGGTATAGGTTGATTTCAACAGGTTCATGATATCCAGACTGTAAAATCCGCTTGAAATGCTGATTACCAGGGCAGGCACAAACAGAAGCAGAAATGAGATCTGGACCATGGAACTGATCTCCTGATTTTTCTTGATCATCCGGGCAAAGATGGGTAAGAGTAATCCGGCAAACAAAACGCCGAACATGGAAACAGCATCCAAGAGGCGAAAAGCGTAGGCATATATTCCCACCTGCTGTTTTCCATTAGGCAACATGCGTTCAAGCATGACCGAGTCAATGCGGTTGTAAAAAGACATCAGAAGTACCAGCAAGGCGTATGGATAGCTTTTTTTAAGGAATACCAGGAAAAACCTTTTGTTGAAATTCAATCTGATTTTACCCGTATGTAAGAGTACAACCGCGAAAGTGATCAAGGCCGTAATCAGATAGGCCGCTGTTTGCGCATAGACAAACCATTCGATTCTGAAGCGGTGCCCGATGATATTGGTAAATAACAATACCGAGCAAATGATAATCATCAGGCTTCGGTCGAGTACAGACAAGAAACTGTCGGTGCTGAAAAGGTGCAATCCGCTGATGTTGGATCGAAGATACAGGGTAAAAGATATGAGGAACTGGTTTAGAATAAGAAATACCAACAGATGAATTTGTACCTCTTTATACCCGATAACAAGGGCTGCCACCGTACACACCAAGGCATAAACCCCGGCAAGGATGAACTTCAGGCCCACAATGTTGCTGATGTGCTTTTTGAGTAGCTGGTGATTCTGGGCAATGTTTTTGTTGTTGAAGTTGGTAATTCCCAGATCCAGAAAAATATTCAGGATCATCGAAAAGCTGAATAATGAATAATATAATCCGTAACTTTCATTGCCTACAATGTTTTGCACTGTACGGTCAATTCCAAATATCCAGAAAGGTTTGATTAAAACATTCAGAAAAAGGAGCAATGATAAATTGGTAATGAACTTCCTTTTCAAGCGGGTAGTTTTTTCTGGTTTTTATTAAAGTGTATCAAAAATAGCATTTTTTTAAAGAGACTTTATACATTTGAATATAATTAAAATTCATAAACGAAAGCTATGATCATAGCAGTAAATACCCGTTTGTTACTACCAGGAAAACTCGAAGGCATCGGGTGGTTTACCAAAGAAACTCTTTCGAGGATGGTTGTAAATCACCCGGAGCATCAGTTTATCTTTATTTTTGATCGTCCCTATTCCAAAGAGTTTATCTTTTCAGACAATGTTACCCCGGTTATTCTTTTTCCCCCCACCCGGCATCCCTTGCTGTGGATGATTTGGTTTGAACTGCAAATACCCCGGATATTAAATAAATACAAAGCAGATTTATTCTTTTCTCCCGACGGTTATTTATCCCTATCTACCAAAGTTAAGCAATTGGCGGCAATTCATGACATTAATTTTGCCCATCGCCCAAAAGATTTACCATGGCTGAAAGCCCGGTATTATAATTTTTTCTTTCCCCGCTTTGCCCGTAAAGCCAAAAGAATAGTAACCGTATCCTCCTATTCAAAAGAGGATATCCATCAAACCTATAAAATCCTTAATAACCACATTGACGTGGTCTATAACGGTGTAAACACTTTGTATACGCCCACTGGTGAAGCTGAAAGAAAAGCGGCTAAGGAAAGATATTCCATGGGGAAGGATTATTTCCTATTTATCGGGTCATTGCATCCACGCAAAAACATAGTCGGGCTATTAAAGGCTTTTGATGCTTTCCGAGCTTCTGTTGAATCGGATGTCAAGTTAATGATTGTTGGAGGAAGCATGTTCAAAACCGGGGAGATAGAACAGACTTACCAGGCCATGCGTTACAAAAGTGACGTGGTTTTCACCGGAAGGGTTACCAGTGAGGAGCTGCACCAGATCCTGGGAGCTGCACTGGCCCTTACGTTTGTGCCTTATTTTGAAGGATTTGGCATCCCGGTAATCGAGGCCATGAGTGCCGGCATCCCGGTTATCAGTTCAAATACTACGTCATTGCCCGAAGTGGGAGGTGATGCCGTGCTGTATGTCGATCCTCACGATATGAACCAGTTAAAGGAAGCGATGGTCAGAATTAATAACGATGATAAGCTTCGACAGTCGCTCATTGAAGCAGGTTTCAGGCAAAAGGAAAAGTTCAGCTGGGATAAAACAGCTCAGTTGCTATGGGAAAGTATTTATTTGTGTGCAAGCAGCTGATAAAAAATATAATTTTGGAACCGTATATTATTCATGCTCATTATTAATACTTCTGTTTTTACATGGAAACGGATAAACTTCAGTTATTTTTACAGGAAGGAAGGCTGGAAGCCGGTTGTGATGAAGCAGGGCGGGGCTGCCTGGCCGGGCCTGTATTTGCTGCTGCTGTCATTCTGCCAGCAGGTTTTGAAAATGATATTCTGAATGATTCAAAGAAACTTACAGAAAAGCAACGTTATGCGCTTCGCCCAATTATCGAGGAACAAGCCCTGGCTTTTGCAGTGGGTATAGTTGACAACCATGAAATTGACAAGATTAATATTTTAAACGCCTCCTTTTTGGCTATGCACCGGGCCATCGATCAACTGTCCCTAAAGCCCGAACATCTGTTAATTGATGGTAACCGCTTTAAGGCTTATCCGCAGATTTCGCATACCTGTATTGTGGAAGGAGATGGCAAATATCTGTCCATTGCAGCAGCTTCCATCTTGGCCAAGACTTACCGGGACGATTACATGCACATTCTACATATGGAATATCCGCGCTATGGCTGGCTGACCAATAAAGGCTATCCCACGTTGTTTCATCGCAAAGTGATTGGTGAAACTGGAATAACCTCGTATCACCGCAAAACATTTGGTAATATCGGGGAGCAATACAAGCTTGAAATTTAAGGGATCGGGCCAGCTATTCAAATGTTCCCAGTACTTTTACCTGTTTTAAATAAAAAAAAGAAGGTTGTAAATGTACGGAAGGTCAACTAAGTGTTTGTATCACTTATTCACCTTATACATTTACAACCTGCCTGAAATAGGTTCTTAAATAGAAAAACTATTTAGCCGCGATTATACTTCATCGTCATCATCATCGTCGTCGTCGTCGACATCGTCATCATCATAGTTGTCCGCTACATCATCAGCCTCTGCATCAACGTTTAAGAATTCATCGTCAGAATATTTGTTTTCATATTCTTCCTTGGCGCTCCTTTTAAGTGAGCCTGAGCTGTCGTAATCATCATCGTCTTCAATAATCTTTTCTGCTTCGTAAACAGTCATGCGAACCAGATAATATTTGTCATCGGTTTCGAATGGTAAAGCACTTACTCGTTTTCCTTCTTTGTTATTGAAGTAAATCAGATTATCACTATATCCGGATGGATATTCAAGTTTAATTCTTTCTTGAATTTCAGGATCTAGCTTTTCGTAATCCTTAATTACTCTGGGTTTATTGTGATTCATGGATTGTTATTTTTATTGCAATAATATGAAAAAATTCATTAATACTTAAGGGCGGAAAATAAATCAAAAACTATTTTAGCTGCAACAATTTTAATGATTCTTCTGAAATATTAGTAAAGAGTATGGTTCTGCAAATATGATAAATTTCTCTATATCCTTGCCTGCCACAGTATATTTTTGTTTCTCCATTCTTTTTAAAGGGATATAAATCCCCGTTAGAATATTGAATTGCTTTACCTCTATGGTAAAATGCCTGTGTTTTATCACTATTTTTAATTGATCGAATACATTATTTTTGTTTTAAAATTTAACCTCGGCATCATGTACGGAAAAATACAACAAGATTTAGCGCAAACTGTTCTGGAATTAAAAGAACAAGGTCTCTATAAAAATGAAAGAATTATTACCTCGGCGCAAAGTTCTCAAATTAATGTATCGGGCGGAAAAGAAGTTCTTAATTTTTGTGCCAACAATTATCTGGGGCTAGCCAATCACCCCGAAGTGATAAAAGCAGCCCAGGAAACCATGAATACCTGGGGTTTCGGATTGTCATCCGTTCGTTTTATCTGCGGAACCCAGCAAATCCATAAAGAGCTGGAACATAAAGTGTCAGAATTCCTGGGTACAGAAGATACCATCCTTTATTGTGCCGCTTTTGATGCCAATGGCGGAATCTTTGAACCCCTTTTAGGAGAAGACAGTATCATTATTTCCGATGAACTGAACCATGCTTCCATTATCGACGGGGTGAGGCTCTGCAAAGCGCAAAGGGCACGTTACAAGCATGCCGACATGGCCGAACTTGAAAACCATCTGAAAGAATCCCAATCCTATAAATACCGCATGGTGGTCACCGATGGTGTCTTTTCGATGGATGGTGATTTGGCCAAACTTCCGGAGATTGTGGCCTTGTGTGAAAAATACGATGCCCTGATCATGGTGGATGACTCCCATGCTTCGGGTTATATCGGTCAATCAGGCAGAGGAACTGCTGAACATTTTGGCCTTCTTGGGAAAATCGATATTATCACCACTACCTTTGGGAAGGCTTTAGGAGGTGGTAACGGAGGCTGCACTTCAGGACGTAAAGAAATTATTGAAATGCTTAGGCAACGCTCTCGTCCTTATTTGTTTTCAAACACCTTGGCTCCAGCTACCGTTGGTGCTACTTTAAAGGTACTTGAATTACTGAATGGATCTTCCGAGCTCCCTGGAAGGACAATTGAAAATGCAAAGTACTTCCGCAGTAAAATGGAAGCTGAAGGCTTTGACCTGGTGAAAGGCACAACGGCCATTGTACCGGTAATGATTTATGATGCCCCGTTGGCTGTCAAGTTTGCCGATGAGCTACTCAAGGAAGGTATCTATGTGATTGGATTTGTTTTCCCCGTAGTACCCAAAGGGAAAGCACGTATCCGTGTTCAATTGTCTGCAGCTCATACCATTGAGCAAATTGACCAGGCTGTAGCAGCCTTTGTTAAAGTGGGAAAAGAACTGAAGATTATTGGGTAGCGAGATAAAATAAACACATAGGCACGATAGGACACATAGTTAAAAAATATTCTATGTGCTCTATGCCCGAGTGCTCGCATAGGCGTTAACTTCGTTTTGTATACATTCATATAATCAGATAATTACTAAAATAACCAATCAAAGATAGATGCCCCTTATGCTTCCCCGTGAGGGGATGAATGTCAATAGAAACCATGACAATGAAACCCCTTTCCCCGTTAGATACTATGATAGGATCCAAATATTTTACTATTTTTTTTATCTTTGACCTGACCAAAAGAAGGCTTCAGGTCGATTCGTTGAACCGAAGTCTATCTAGTGCGGGGCTTATGCCCCGTTTTTTGCTTCGCAAAAGACCAAA
>JACMKG010000009.1 GCA_014380255.1 Prolixibacteraceae bacterium
GATGGCCTGGTTCTTCTGCATAATGGTCTGCTCATTTTCAGCAGTCATGGTCTGGATTCTTTCATTCAGGCCTACAACATCAAAATTAAGTCTTTGAAGCTGTCTGCTCATATCAGCCAAAGCGGTATCTTTTTCTGCCATTTGCCGGTTCAGGTTAGTCACCATTTTCTCAAACTCGGCAATCTTTAAATTTGAATTCCTAAGTTTTCCTTGAAGAGAGGCTGCCAGCTCTTTGTTTTTCTGAAGTAAGCTATTGATTTCGGCAATCTCTGCAATAATACGCCTTTTAGCATCCGGTTTCATTTCAGAACCGGAACTGGTCTGAACGGAAACAATTTTTTCAATGGCCTTAATAGAGTCTAAATTTGTCTGGATTTCGTTCATTGCAGACATGAACTCCAATATGGAAGCATCTTTTTGAACATCCAATTGTGCCAGACTGTCTTGTTTGGCCTGCATGCGGGCAATTTCCTTCTTGTGCTGTCCACAAGAGGCTAATATAACAACCGACAGAACGAATAATAATTTTTTCATGGGAAATAATTTTAGATAATAGAATAAATATAAGCCATTTTAATAAAACTTTAGTTAATAACGAGATGATTTTTGGTTTATTGCCTATTATTTTTCCAGCAGGATATTCCGAGTAGCGATAATTTCGAACAATTCGGGTAAGCGGCGTGTAGTTTCATCAAAACCTATCTTATAAATATCATTGGCCTTCCCGAAGTCGAAGATGCTGTACAACCTTGTTCCCGGGGGGTTGAGGATAAAATCACAGATGGCAAAACTTTCATGAACGTTCTTGGCCATGGTTAAACGGAAGGCACGTTCGGCAATAGCCCTGAATCCTGAAATGTTGGCTTCGGGGCCATTGTGATTTACATTAACGCCAATGAGCAGGCGGCATTTATCACGTATACATTGAGCTGGAAGATTGTTCAATAGCCCTCCGTCCACATAGGTATTTCCATCTATGATCTGGGGCTGAAAAAGTAAAGGAATGGAAGCCGATGCCAGTACCCACTGATACAGCTTACCCGAGCTCTTCATTTCTGCTTTGCCTGAATTAAGGTTAGTTACCGAACAGCAAAACGGCTTTTTCAACGCAGAGAAATCATCCTCAGGTATGTATTTTTCCAGTACATTCAACACTTTATTCATGTCCAGTAGTCCACTGGAGGGAACCTTCCATTTGATCATCTTGTACATCTTGCTGGACTTTACCAGCTCCAGGATCTCCAGTGGTTGCATTCCCGCGGCGTACAACACCCCGATGAAAGCCCCAATGCTTGTTCCTGAAATAATCTCGGGATGAATACCATGATTGGCCAGCGCTTCCAGAACTCCAAGGTGTAGAATTCCACGTGCACCACCCCCACTTAAAGAAATCCCGAACCTAAATTTCTCCTTCGGCTTTTCCACTTTATTTCGACCAATCAATCTTCCTAAATTCAGCATGTTGTTGTATCCTCCAGAAAACATACAAAAACCAAGTAATTATAATTACTCCGCTTCTACGGTATTTTATTCCTTTTGTTATGCCGCCTTGAAAGCTCTGCAGGATCGTTTTGCTGAGTTTTATGAAATCAATCGTAAAACCTGCGGGGAATAACGTTTGAAGGATTGAAGGACTGAAGGATTGAAGGGTTGAAGGACTGATGGACTGATGGATTGATGGATTGAACGTAGTAGATGCAGTACAGGCGATGGAAGGTCCATACCTCTCTTTTTTAACTGGATATGAAATTCTATAGCCCCAGAGTCTATATAAACTCTATGTCAAGTCTATGTTGGGACTACCTTCAATTTTCAAAACCATAGCCCCAACATAGGTCTAATATAGAGTTAACATAGAGTTTGTGGCTAAGACAGTTTATTTTTTAATGAAAATCCCGTGAAGGGCCTTTGTCTTGAATGGTTCTTCCTGATTATCCACCGGGCTATGTACCTGATCCTTCTAACAATGTGCCGGAAAAAAACTGAAGAATTGACGGACTGCCCGATTGACTCCTGACCACTGATTACCTTTCCCTTGCCTCAGCCTGTGCCATAGGCTTTTCCTTTCCAACATTTCCCCTTATTCCGCTTTATTATTCTTGATATTAACCCCTGGTTCTATGCCTTCACTAAGCGCGTAAATGCGCGTGCCATTCTCCCATTCCTGTCAACCTGTATAGAATCGATTAAGTTTGTCACTTTAAAGATTCTTTTCAGGAAATTTGTTTGAAAGTTCGTATCATTGTATGAAGTAAGCAAGAATCATTTTATTTGATGAAACTGGCATTTTACAAGAGGTCTTATACAATATTATTCCAAATTGGCAGTTTATCCTAAAGTCAATAAAAATCAACTGTTGGTCAAGAAGTTTTCATATCGCATATTTTTCGTTTTAGGATGGTTGTTGGTAGCAGGATGCTCAACAGAAAAAAACACGGTTGTTTCCCGTGCCTACCATGATCTTACCTCGCATTATAACGTATACTTCAATGGAAAGGAAAGCCTTCGTGCCGGTATTGATAAAATCAACAATTCGGTAGAGGATGATTATTCCAAAGTGTTACCCCTGTATAAATCCAGCAATCAGGCTACCGCCACTGCCGCTATTCCGGAAATGGATATCGCCATTTTAAAAGGCTCCAAACTGATACAAACCCATTCGATCACCAAAAAACCCAAGAGAAAAAAGAACCGTAGCAAGTCATATGTTGAATTTGCCAGCCAGGAAGAATTCAATGACTGGGTAGACGATGCTTATATTTTGATGGGGAAGGCTTACTTCTACCAACATAACTTTATGTCGGCCATCGAAAACTTTAATTACGTAGTGCGCAAATTTGAGAATGATCCTACCGTCTACGAGGCCAATATCTGGCTAATTCGCAGTTTTACGGAAATGGAACGTTACGTGGAAGCCTATGAATTGATCCAGGTTTTGCAGGCAGATCAGAAATTCCCCCGTAAGCTTGAAGGGGACCTGGCCGCAGTTACTGCCGACTATTATGCACGTCAGCTTTCCTATGCGGAAGGGATTCCATTTTTAACCATAGCCGTAAAGCTCGCATACAACAAGGAAGACCGTCTTCGTTATTCATACGTTTTGGCCCAATGGCACCAGGAAACGGGTAATCCGGAAAAGGCATCCCAGATTTTCAGAGACGTTACCCGCATGAATCCTCCTTATATCATGGACTTTAACGCACAGATCAGTGCAGCCAGCACGTTTACCGGAACCGGCGATGCAGAAAAGCTTAAAAAACAGTTGCAGAAAATGCTCCGGGACAAAAAGAACCTGGAATACCGCGATCAGATCTATTTTGCCATCGGGAATATCTCGATGAAGGAAGGTAATAAAGAAAAAGCCAAAGAGGAATATACCAAATCAGCCTCACTGAGTTCGGCCAATATGTATCAGCGGGCGCTCTCGTGCCTCACCCTTGCTCAAATCTATTTCGAAGAGCTGAATTATAAAAATGCCCAAAGCTATTATGACAGCGCGATGGTTGTAATTGATGAAAATTATCCTGACTTTCAGAAAATAGCTGATCGCTACCATAGCTTAACCAGGCTAACTGACAATTTATACACCGTTGAGCGCGAGGACAGCCTGCAGCGCTTGGCCCAAATGGACGAGCCGGCCAGAAA
>JACMKG010000062.1 GCA_014380255.1 Prolixibacteraceae bacterium
AAGAAAGGTAACCTGGAATCGGTTGTCAACAGCAAAGGCGAAGTGAAAGGTGAAAAGTATACGGAAATTAATCTTCCTCCCGAAATCTGCGACCAGAAATTAAGAGTCTATCAACTTAAAATTGTTGATGTAATTCTGGAAGGCAAAGCAGTAAAAAAAGGAGATTACATTGCAAAACTCGATGAAAGCCAGCTTATGAATCAGATGCGTAATCAGATGCTTGATAAGGAAAAAACCGATTCTGATTTACGCAATGCCATCCTCGATTCAACGGTTACACTCTCTAACAGGCGCCAGAATATTATCAATGCCCTGCTTGATATGGAATACCAGAAAATTGATCTGGAACAATCCAAATATGAATCAGAAGCCTATCAGCGTAAGACTCAGATGAATTATCAAAAAGCTGAAATGCAGGTTGATAAAATCAAAAGGGATTACTTACTGGAAAAAAACCGACTAAAAATTCAGGTTAGCCGTCATCAGGAGAGAGTGGACAGGCTGCAGAAGCAGATTGAAAGCTACCAAAAAGCCATTGCTGCCACTACCCTCCGCACTCCGGAAGATGGAATTGTAATGTTTGCGAAGGATTATACGGGCAAACCTTATGGCAAAGACACGGAAATAAATATATGGCGTCCACTTATTGCCACTTTGCCTGATATGTCGAAGGTCATTACTGAAACCTATGTCAAGGAAATAGATATTTCCAAAATTCAACTGAATGATAGTGTGCGCATTACTATTGATGCCCTTCCCGATAAAGTCTTTTCCGGAAACATAATCAAAATTGCTAACATCGGTGAAGACCACAAAGACTTTGATATGAAGGCCTTTAAGATCATCATTCGTTTCGAAAGATCAGACAAGGATTTGAAACCAGGAATGACCTCCAACAACGACATTATAATTAGCACTGTCAAGGATCAGTTACTAGTTCCAGTTCAGGCTATTTTTACCCTCAACGGGAAAAAGATCGTTTATCTGAAACGAGATGGTATAATTACCGCTCAGCCTATTGAGCCTACGGTTGAAAATGAGCAGTTTGTAGCCGTTAATAAGGACTTAAAAGAAGGGGACATACTTTTGTTATACCAACCTGAAGAATTTAAAGCAGAACCACAAACGGTGGCAAGCAGAAACCAGTAAAATTCACAATTGTTGAGCATACATGAGTAATTGGGGGTTTATACGGAGGTTTCGGTGAAATTGCACCGCCAGAATATTTAAAAATACCGGTATCACATGAATAAATGTTTGATACCGGTATTTTGTTAATCAGATGGTTTTTGTACTTTTGGAACAATAATAAGATTAACACCTAAATTCACCCAATGAGATTTTACCTGCTTGGTCTATTTTTATCACTGGTTATTGTTTCTTATTCTATTGAGAACGTGTCTTCTCCTAAGAGGAGCTTAAAGGCAGATACAATTCCACACAAAAACAATGAGAACGTTATTCTTCGGGTAAAAAAGGCAAGCAGTCCTATCAAAATAGATGGATTAATCAACGAGCTGGATTGGGAAAAAGCGGAGAAAGCCAAGGACTTTCGGTTGGTTCAACCGGTTGATACCGGAATGCCGGTGTCAAAGTCTGAAGTCGTTGTAACGTATGATGAAAAAGCTTTTTACCTGGGTATTACCTTTTTTGACACCATCCCAGGCAAGCGTATAGTCGAATCATTCCGTCGTGACTTTGCTTTCAACAACAATGACAATGTGCTTGTATTTTTCGATACCTTTCTGGATCAAACCAACGGTTTTAGTTTCGGAGCTTCTGCCTCGGGTGCCAAATGGGACGGGACCATGTCGGAAGGAAGTGCGGTCAATTTAAACTGGGACTGTAAATGGGATTCTAAAACGGTCCAGTACGAAGATCGCTGGGTTACAGAAATGAAGATCCCCTTTCGATCCATCCGATACAAATCAGGCACCGATCGCTGGTATGTGAATTTCAGTCGTCTGGACCTGAAGACAAATGAGAAATCCTCCTGGGCGCCCGTTCCCCGGCAATTCCCAACAGCTAGCCTGGCTTATACGGGGGTTCTGCAATGGGAGGAGCCTCTTCCAAAATCAAAAATGATGTTCTCTGTAATTCCATACATCTTTGGAAGTGCAGCAAGGAATTTTGAAGCACCCGGTAGTACAAAATACCACAGAGATTTTGGCTTTGATATGAAGCTTGGAATCACGACTTCCATGAACCTGGATCTTACTTACAATCCCGATTTCTCGCAGGCCGAAGTGGATCAGCAGGTGACTAACCTGGATCGTTTTGAGCTGTTTTTCCCCGAAAAGAGACAGTTTTTCCTGGAAAACAGTGATCTGTTCTCCAACTATGGATTCAGCTCTGTAACCCCTTTCTTTTCACGTAGAATTGGTTTGGATGCTCCTGTTCTTGCAGGGGCCCGTCTAAGCGGTAAGCTGGATAATAACTGGCGTCTGGGATTGATGGATATGCAGACAGAAAAGACTTCCGATCAATTATCACGCAATTTTATGGTGGCAACCGTACAACGCAAGTTGTTCTCCAGATCCAGCATAGGGGTAATTCTTGTGAATAAGGAATATATGGATGAACCCGAAGTGCAGAAATTCAATCGCATAGCCGGTATTGATTATAACCTGGCGAGCAAGAGCAATAAGTGGAAAGGTAAACTGTTTTACCATCAATCATTCAGTCCCGAAAATCCGGGCAAGCAATATGCCCAAGGGTCTAACCTTTCCTATAGTTCAAGAAGGCTTCAGTTATCACTGTCAGAGGCAAGCGTAGGAGACAACTACAAGGCCGAAACAGGGTTTGTACGTCGTACAGGCTATAAGCTGCTGAGTCCCGGCGTAACATTTTTATGGATTCCCAATAAAAGAGTGGTTAGTCATGGTGTTCGGGTTCTTAGTAATTATTACTATAATGCAAATTACCTTGAAATGGATCATGATGTCACGGCTACTTATTTATTTGAGTTTAGTGACCGCTCGACTTTATTGGGTGGTTTGAAAAACTATTACACCCGGCTGGATAAGGATTTTGATCCCACTCATATCAGCGATGCCGTTTTATTAAAGGGTACGGAGTATTCCACCAATATGGGTTTTCTGCAATACCAATCAGATATCAGAAAACTGTTTAATTTTTGGACTACTCTTTACTCAGGAGGCTTTTATAATGGTCACATCAATACCGTGGAAGGGCAGTTGGTATTCCGTTATCAGCCTTATATGAACCTGTCTTTTAATTTTTCCTATAATGATATTCGTTTGCCCCAACCTTTCAAACAGGCTGACTTCTGGCTTCTCGGCCCTAAGCTTGATCTTACCCTTAGTGACAAGGTTTTCTTCTCAACCTTTGTGCAGTATAACGAACAGATGGATAACACGAATATAAATATGCGCTTTCAATGGCGTTATAAGCCTGTTTCCGACCTTTTTGTTGTGTATACTGACAATTACTACGCAGAGAGCCGGATGCGTAAAAATAGGGCCCTTGTGGTCAAATTATCCTATTGGTTCAATTAATGCTTTGGATCGATTGAAAGTATCAATTTAAAATTCTTCGAAGCTCTTTTTTTTAAGCTCTTAGTTCTTTTGAAATGTAACATCTTCAATACCCATGCTTTGATAAGTTTGCGCCAAGGCATCCTGGTTGTCTGTAATTATCAGCAATTTATCTCCCTCATGAAGTAAGGTGTTGCCTGTGGGTATAAAATACCGATCATTGCGTTTGACCATTACAACCAATGTCTTTTCCGGTAATGGCAGGTTCATCAGTAGTGAGCCATCTTTTAAAGCTTGTGCGTTGATATTTAATTCACTGGTAACGGATTTTATTTCATCTGAAAATTCAAAATCAAATTCCTCCAGCCCCTTGTATTGCTGCGGATTATCGGCCAAGCCCAGCCACCTGGGCACCTGCGTGAGCGTGGTTCCCTGGACTACCAATGATAAAAGAGTAATGAAAAATACAATATTGAAGATAAAGCGGGCATGAGGTACGCCTTGAGCCAAGGGAATAATGGCAAAGATGATGGGAACTGCCCCGCGTAGCCCGACCCATGAAATAAATGACTTGGCTTTAAATGACATCTTGTGAAAAGGCAATAGGCTAATAAAAACACTGAGTGGCCTGGTAACCAGAATCATGATTACACCAATAATTAATCCTGGAACAATAACTGGAATTAATTCCCGCGGATTAACCAACAGTCCCAAAGTGAGGAACATGAGTATCTGGCTTAGCCATGCCAATCCATCGAAAAATTTCAATGCAGAACGTTTATGTACAAACCGTGAATTTCCGATGACCAGCCCTCCAATGTATACGGCTAGATATCCGTTTCCCTGGATGAAATAAGTAAACGAAAAGATAAAGATACAAAAGGTGAGCACCAGAATCGGGTAGAGCGATCCATTATCAATGTTAAGACGGTTAATGACCCGGACAGCAAATTTCCCGAGTAAATAACCTGCAGCAGCCCCTATAATGAGTTGCATTAGAATTTTACCCGCTACTAACCAGTAATTGGGGTCTCCTCCCTCCTGGATGATTGCTATCAGCGTGATGGTGAGCATATAGGCCATGGGATCATTACTTCCACTTTCAAGTTCAAGCATGGGACGCAAATTGTGTTTTAAGTGAACCCCCTTGGATCGGAGAATGGCAAAAACGGAAGCTGAATCTGTTGACTACATGGTGGAAGCCAGTAGCAAGGAGGTTAGGAATCCAACGCCTGCTCCTTCCGGAGTCATTCCCAGCACCCACCAAATGGCAAGCCCGGTGGTAAGGGCCGTTAAAAGAACGCCCAGGGTTGCCAATGCTACCCCTTGTGTCACAATAGGGCGAATGTCGGACAACTTGGTATCCATCCCCCCGGAGAAAAGAATGATGCAAAGGGCAATGGTTCCAATTGTTTGTGCCGTATGAAAGTTCTCAAACTGAATGCCCAGTCCATCGCTGCCACTAAGCATGCCAATGCCAAGAAATAATAACAGCACAGGTACCCCAAACCGGTAACCGGCTTTGCCAGCCAGTATGCTGATGAAAAAAAGTACCGATAGTACCAATAA
>JACMKG010000415.1 GCA_014380255.1 Prolixibacteraceae bacterium
AACCAGTTGATCACTATATTGGCATAGAAAAGGACGTTGAATGCTCCGTGTGAACGCTTCACAAAAAAGAAGGTCTCTTCCGGGATGTTGCCATACCATATAATCATAAATTCGGCAAAGTTGAAGTAGCCCCAGATGATGGCCAGCATAAAGATATAACGGGAGAAATCGTGCAGGTGACTACGGTTCAGCATCGTAAAATGACCAATCTTGTGCAGCACAATGACAATAAAAGTAATAACTGTCGAAGCATGTAAAAAGGCAGCAATAAAGCTCTTGGCAGCAAACAGTGCACTGAACCAATGGGGCTCAAGGGACATGAGGTTATCGAAGGCAAAAAGGGTAAAACTGATGGCAATAATAAAAATGAAGATCTTTGAGTATTTCTCTGATTTATAAAACCAGCTCCTGCCGCCTTCTTCATCTTCTTTGATAGAGGCCCTGCGCAGCAACCTTACCATGATAATCCATAATCCGAAGAACAGGATTAACCGTACAAAAAAGAAGGGCACATTCAGGTAAGGGGCTTTATGGGCAATCAGTTCATCGGTTGCTGTAATGCCTTCATGGCTCCAGTGAAACAAGGTATGCATGCCAAAATACATCAAAAGAAAAAATACTGCAGCGATGGGAATATAAGAGGCCATGGCTTCGGGTACGCGCTTAAAGGCAGCAGACCAGCCTGATTGTGTAATGTATTGGATGGCACTAAAAAAGGCAGCACCCACGGCCAGGGATACAAAATAGTAGTTGTTCAGCAGGTAATTGGCCCAGGCGCGCTCAGGGTTCAATATAAACCCGGCCACCATTGAAACAATGCCTATTGCTATTAACCCAAATAACAGGTATTTAAAGTTCTTTTGAACAATCAGTTTATCTTCCATGCTGTTACTATTTTTTGATTCTAATATTCCAGTTTATCCAAAATGCAAAAAAAGGATGCACTATAATCCCTTCCGTTAAATTGTTATTGTTTATGCAGAACATTCTTGATATACATAGTGGCTTTCCACCGGTCGTCAGGCCTGATCATGTAGCCATGGGGTGCCATTACCCCAAATCCTACGGTGATCACATGGTATATTTCTCCGTCGGGATTGTTTCTTACTTTATCTGATAGGAGGTTGGCAGGTTGATAATTGTACTTTTTTGACGTGTAAAGGTGCCCCTGTCCGTTACCTGTTTCACCGTGACAGCTGGTGCAGTATATCGAGTATACCTGCTTGCCGCGTGCAAGGTTCTGCTCGTTTGGCTGTAACGGATTTACCAGTTCCTGTCCTGCTTTCAGGCGGTCTTCATCAGTCTTTTGATACATATAGGGCTCATATCCTATCGGGATGGTGCCTTCCACGGGGTTACGCATAGTCTTGCCATCCGAGAAGTTCGGATTGGCCGTATAGGTTTCATAGGCAGGTGAATGCGCCATATCATCAAAGTATTCCCAACCGGTAGTATTTCGGTCGCGGTCACACGATCCAAGAAATAGTACCAGAGCTATGGCTGATATAGATTTAAGGAAGTTCTTCAGGTTCATCAGTTGTGAATATTTGGGTGTGAATTACCTATTTTGTGGTATACTTGAGTGGCTCCATGGGTCTCAAACAGTTCTGTTATTTCGGGTACGGCGATTCCCATCTGATCTTGATCAAGCAGGATAATGAACTTATCGTCTGTAGCCCGCATATCAAAAATTTGAGGAACTTTCCCTGGATATATTTTTGCCCTTACTGAAAAGGTAAACAAAGTCAACAGGGTTACAATCAGGATGGTGCCCACAATAGTCACTACAATAAAGGAAGGGAATGAATTGAAGGGCTTCCCACCAAAACGCAGAGGCCAGTCAATCACAGCGGCATAGTACATGAATCCCAGCAACCCGATAACGGCAAACAATCCGTAAAAGAAGGCCGCATGCGAGATGTGTGTCTTTACCTTCATACCCATCAGGATCTCATGGATAGGGTAGGGGGTATAGACTTCTTCAATCACCACTCCTTTTTCTTTGGCCTTCTCAAAGGCATCTACCAAAGTGTGTTCGTCATTGAAAACACCTATTAAATATTTCTTATTCGTATTCATGGTGGCCGGGTTTAAGGTGATCGCTTTGCTGCTTGTTGAACTTGGAAACCATCTTCACTTCACTGATTGCTATCTGTGGCAGGAAGCGGAAGAATAACAGTACGCCTGCGCCAAACAAGCCAAGGGTGCCAATAAAGAAACCTATTTCAATGATCGTTGGGTCATAACCTACCCAGTTGGCAGGAAGGTAAGATTTGGTAAGGGATGTTACTACAATATTGAACCTTTCGAACCACATGCCCAGGTTGATCACTAGTGAAATGGCAAAAACGATCCATATGTTTCTGCGTATTTTGCGTGACCAGAACAACTGCGGCACCAAAGCATTACAGGTGAACATGGCCCAGAACTGGAACGCGTAATCCCCTGTGATACGGTTCTTGAAAAAGGTGTATATTTCATATTCGGAACCTGAGTACCAGGCAATAAATATTTCGGTAATATAGGCTGTTCCCATGATCAGGGAAATAAATACCAGGATACGGCATACAGCATCCACATGGTTTTCGGTAATGAAATCGCCCATGTTGTACAGCTTTTTCATCAGGGTAACCAAGGTTAATACCATGGCAAAGCCTGAGAAGATAGCACCCACCACAAAGTAGGGAGGGAACAGGGTAGTATGCCAGCCAGGCTCCACCGAAACGGCAAAGTCGGTTGATACAATGGAGTGTACCGACACAACCAGAACGGCAGCAATACCGCCAAGTACAAAGGCCAGGCCTTCATAGCGCAGCCATTCGCGCGAGGAGCCTGTCCATCCGAAAGCAAAGAAACCATAGATGGCTTTCTTCATCTTTGACCGTGCAGAGTCTCTGATCGTAGCAAAATCGGGCACCATACCAAAGTACCAGAAGCTGGCCGATATCAACAGGTAAGCTGTTATGGCCATAAAGTCCCAGAAAAGGGGTGAGTTAAAGTTCACCCACAGCGGTCCCCGGGTATTGGGATAAGGGAAAATCCAGAAGAACAACCATACTCGCCCCATATGTATCAATGGAAACAGCGCGGCACACAATACGGCTACCACGGTCATCGCCTCGGCAGCACGGTTAATGGCCGTTCTCCATTTCTGGCGAAGTATCAGAAGAAAGATGGAAAAGGCTGTTCCGGCATGACCGATACCGATCCACCATACAAAGTTGATGATTTCCCACCCCCAGGCTATCGAGCTGTTAAGCCCCCAGGTGCCTATGCCTTGAGTCACGGTTATATAGATGCTTACCGCGCCCATAGCCAGCATTAGCAGGCTGATCGTTAATGCCGCGTACCACCACAGGGGCGTTTTGGCATCAATGGGCGCAAGAATCTCCTGTGAAATCTGATGGAGCGACTTCTCTCCGTCAATTAATTTACCTCGTACGTCCGTTTTATACATAACCTGTTCTATTTTCTTGAATGGTTGATCATGCGTTCGTATTTCTCACTTTAGTCAGGTATCCCACTGACGGCAGCGTATGTAATTCTTCCAAAAGATGGTAATTGCGCTTGTCTTTGAACAGCTTGGCAATACGGCTTTCAGGATTGGCAAGGTCACCAAATACAATGGCATTGCCTGGGCATGCCTGGGCACAGGCTGTCTGCATCTCTCCATCCCTGATCGGGCGTCCTTCCAGTTTGGCCGTCTGCTTCATGGACTGAATGCGCTGTACGCACATCGAGCATTTCTCGACCACCCCACGTGAGCGAACCGTTACATCCGGGTTGAGCACCATTCTACCCAAATCACTGTTGGAGGCAAAGTCGAACTTCTCATTCTTGACATACTGGAACCAGTTAAACCGGCGTACCCGGTAAGGGCAGTTGTTCATGCAGTATTTGGTTCCCACGCAGCGGTTATAGGCCATCTGGTTAAGTCCTTCTTCACTGTGAGGCGTTGCTGCCACAGGGCATACATTTTCGCACGGTGCGTTGTCGCAATGCTGGCACATCACTGGCTGAAAGGATACCCTGGGATTCTGCGGATTCTCCGAGTAATACCTATCAATCCGTATCCAGTGCATGATTCGGCGGTTGCGTACCTGTTCTTTACCTATAACGGCCACATTGTTTTCTGCCTGACAAGCAATGGTACAGGCACCACAACCCGTACATGAGTTTAGGTCAACAGCCATGCCCCAGTGATGAGGTTCGTTGTAGGTTGATTCGTTGTATAAGGTAACCGATTTTTCGTTGTTGATGGCATGAAGTTCATTGCCTGCAGCCTGATCTTTGACGTAATCAGGTAAGATGGTTTCTCTCACAATGGGTCTTCCCTCCATCAGGTAATGGGTCTGCGAAATGGCCAGCTCAAAGACTTTACCTGGCACTTTCTCTACCTTGGCTTCCGTAACGTAATACTTGCGTGAGCCATTTTCAATCCCTACCAGCGGATACACATTGCTTCCTGTATTATTGCCCACTTTACCTGCAATCTTGCGTCCGTAACCAAGGGCTACCGAGATGGTATTCTCTGCTTGGCCAGGCTGAATAAATACAGGCAGTTCCATACCGTTGATACGGATCACATCCTCATTCTTTAGTCCGTTTTCTTGAGCATAAGCCACCGGAATAGCAGCAAAATTATCCCAGCTGATCTTGGCAACCGGGTCAGGCAATTCCTGCAGCCATGGGTTGTTGGCATACTTTCCGTTACCTAGGGCCACTGTTTCATACAAGGCGATCTCGATACCAGGGCTGGCACTTTTAATCTGCGATGCTGCTTCTGTAAGACCATCACCTGAATAAGTAAGCGTCGATTGCTGAGGAGTTTCATAGACTCCCTTTTGCAGGGTGGTATTCCAGAATTGGATGAAATTCGTTGTTTCTTTCTGCCTGGCAAAATGTGTCTGTTGCCAGTAGTTTTTTAGATAGTCATGAAAAGTGGTCTTTTGACCCATCCAGATTAAAA
>JACMKG010000063.1 GCA_014380255.1 Prolixibacteraceae bacterium
ATGCCCTCCTACCCAGTAACCAAGGGCCATGATCGTAAGAGCCGGGTTAAAGCCTCCCCCGCTTACCATGATGCTTCCATCGGCAATAAAAAGGTTTTCTATTTCATGCACCTGCCCGTATTTATTAACCACCGAGGTCTTTTTATCATTTCCCATGCGGGCCGTACCATTTTGATGCTGTCCCCCGCTGGGCCCTCCCTTACCTCCTACACTTTGCCAGGTATGATAAGCGCCTGCTTCCTTTAAAATAGCTTCTGCTTTGGCGGACAGGAATTTGCAA
The DNA here is from genome assembly GCA_014380255.1 of Prolixibacteraceae bacterium. The sequence goes on from JACMKG010000063.1 coordinate 281, forward strand.
TGCTCATAATCCAGCGGATGACGCTCTCCGGACATGGAGGCCACGGGAATTCCCCAGAAATCTTTTACCTGGGCATCCACCCGAACCCTTGAATCAAATACAGGCATCTCCTGAATCGGGCCTACCACCTGGGCTGTGCGGTGATACATCTCACGCTGGAACGTCTTATGCTCTTTTCCCCAGCGTGCCGATCCCGGTGGCCGGATGTTGGTATACAGGTACGGCAAACGGTTAAACTCGTTGGCCAGCAGTCCGCCACCCACAATGCCGGGGTTGTGATGATTGAAATCACACAAGGCCATCGTGGCACCGGGGCCTGCAAAATCCAGGATGTCATAATCGAACAGCCCGAAAGCTCCTGTATAGGCATGGCCCTGCAGGTTGCGCCCTACCCAGTCGTAGTTATTCCCGGCACCGTGGGGGAAAAGCTTTGATTTGGAATTCAAAAGCAGCCTTGCTGTTTCAATGGCGGCCCCTGATACAACGACCACATCGGCTGTTTGAATCTGCGGTTTGTTATCCTTGTCGAAATACTTCACACCGGTGGCTTTTCCATGCTCATCAACCATCACTTCGGCCACCATGCAGCTGGTCCTCACTTCACAGTTTCCTGTTATCATGGCTACCGGGATAACGGTATTTTGCGATCCATTCTTGGCATCTACCGGACAGGCAAAACCACAACAGGTACGATTACGGATACAGGCTGCACGGTTGTTGTAGGGAATCGAATTCCTCAGCATAGGAATCGGGAACGGGTGAAGGCCTAACCGCTTGGAGGCTTCAGATAAAACCTGGGCTTCCCGGTTGTATTCAAACGGAGGCATAGGCTGTTTTTTACTGCGGAAAGGGGCAAATGGGTTCTGGGTATCATCACCCGATACGCCAATCTCCCATTCCGCCTTCTCATAAGATGGCTCCAGATCGGCATAAGTAATGGGCCAGTCCTCCAGGGTGGATCCTTCCACAGGACCGTAGACTGTTTTCAACTTAAAATCTTCTTCCATAAAACGCCAGGCCATGGCCCCGTAGCTAACGGTTCCCGAGCCCACGCAGGCCGCGTTGTTATTGTATCCCCCTTTGATAGGAGTGACAATCTGCCTGCCTCCATCTTTGTATTCCACGACCCTTGGGTTTTTCAGGTGATCGGGACCAAACGGGGAACCCAGCACTTCGGTGCGCTGGGAAATAAGTTCATCATTGGGGTGTTCATCGTAGTCATGCCATTCGCCACGCTCGAAGAGCACCACGCTAAAGCCGTTTATGGCAAGCTCCTTGGCCACAATACCCCCACCGGCACCGGCCCCCACAACTATCGCGTTGACATGTTTATTTGCCATTCTTTTGAGTCAATGATTCAAAATTTTAGTTTACTCCGAAAAATATATTTTATAGAATAGTTTCAGTAGTTCCAAATTCCAAGTTCCAAGTACGTTCCGATCCGTTGCCACATGTAACCTAGCCCAGTCTCGGAGAGAACCTGATCGGCACGCACTTGAAACTTGGAGCTTGGAATTTGGAACCTTTTTCTATTAATTAGAAACCGTTTAAATGAAAAGCCACCTTGGCAGTAGGTTCCTATTTAATATTCTACTTCCTTGAAGCTTTACCGCCTCCAAGACCCAGGCTACCCACCCCGATCAGGAATCCAAATTCATACCATCCCCCGTTGTTGTTAACGGCCCAAACAGCCACATCATCCATAAACAGGCCAAGAACAAAAGATACGGGAGCAATAACTCCGTGCCATAAGCCGCCCAAAAAGCCATAAGGCTCGCCGCTTCGGCAGGATTCGATATTCTGAACTTCGGCACATGAAGAAAACAGGAGAATGGCAAAAAGCACAAAAACACTTACGGTGAAAAGATTTTTTGTTTTCATGATGAAACGTTTTTAATCAGCTATTAAGGGATCGTATCTATAAATTGTCGCATTACGTTGCTTGCACTAAACTCATTATGTGCCATTTACCAAATTACAAATCAATGTCGTTTAGTTAATATTTTAATAAACAGAGAAAGGATAAGATCAAAGAAGTTAATACCCATGGTATCGACATTTAAAAATCTTAGTTATTGTTTCTTTTATCTCAGTAACCGAGCAAACACCCCTCAAACACAATCTTATTTAATCTATAATCAGATAGATAAGATTGGAGTACCGGGGTTATTACCGGTTACTAAGATGTTTTTTAAATTAAGATTTTCAAAAAGCCCTATCCTATTTAAAGTATTCCTTTTCAACTGCAACTATTGAATGATGGTTTCAATCATTCTTGTATTTCTAAATTCCTTAACTAAACGACATTGAATTATAAATAGTAAATCCTTAAGAACGGTAACGGTTCTGTCCAATTACCAGCGGATAATCAATTCTCAGCATTTCAAAGCTTAAATAATCCTTGTTCCCCCCGTGAATAGGTGAACCATAAAACCCCTGCATGCTATGCGTCAGAACAAGGTTAAAGAATGCGGAAGGTTTACCTTCGGGCCATTCGGTTTCACTTACCTGGTTTGATTCCATGGCTTTCAATATCCTGATCTGATCATCTGCGCTCAGTGATTCAAAGGCGGCACTGGTTTTAGCCACACAATATGACTGAAGGCTCTGGATACCCGTGCGGTAAGTCTGCTGGTCGTAGTGAAACACGCCTGAAAGCTGCCGGTCGATGTAATGAATCACCCCGGCATCCGTGGCTCCGGGAAATTCATCCTTAGGGATGATCTGCTCGCAGACAGCCATGATGCATTTGGCTTCTTGCGAAGTAAAAAACCGA
>JACMKG010000064.1 GCA_014380255.1 Prolixibacteraceae bacterium
AGAATGCGATGCTGGCCTGAAGATGCCGCTTGGCTTCCACTGACATGCCCGGCGCATTCGCGCCAGGTGTGAACTCGACGACTGCCACTCGTGCCTTCTTGTTTACTTTCGAGGCAGCCTGAGCGAAAGCTACACCCGTCAGAGCCGCTCCCAAAATAACTGATAGAAATCCAGTTTTCATGATTCTTTTCATTGTATAAGTATTGATTGATTTGACATATTCAAAAGTTGTGAATCAGATTTATTCTCATCCACTTGCCAGGTGCCTTACCGATATACAATTGACAAAACCATATGGGAGCTTTTTGCTAATGGAACTGTTTGCCGTACCGGTGAAATTAATTGCACTTGATTCCGGGAGAACCATCCATTATTGAAAAAATTTCCGTGTTCTGCAAGGTGAGGGTGCTGTTGCCGGTGATATACAGTGATGCACCGGGTGTAATCGTAAGTTGAGCTATTGATGATACCTTGGTTGGCCATTGCTTATTTTTTGACAAAGCAAAAGTGTGTAGTTTGGTATGCAAATCGAAAGATATCTTAGCAGGAGGTAAGTTTTAATTAGCTGGCGGTAAGATGGTTTGCCAATCCGGCTTTAATACCTTTTCTCTGTTCAGGATCCAATTCCTTGTTCAACTTTCCGATGAAATCAATATTGGTAGCTATACCCATTTCCTTGATTCTTTGGATTAAACCTGATTCAGCCGGATGCAAAAGGAAAATGCCGGAAAGACCAGCACTTTATTAAGAATTTCGTGGTCCCGACAGGCCCACCTTTAATGTAGTTTCCTTTTATTCTATTTTATCGCGTTTTATGAGCCCCTACCGTCCTTTCGCGGCTTTCTCTTCATTTGTATTTCAAAAAGTAAAAAATCTTAAAATTCTATCCATATTGGGGTCAACCAATGGGACAACTGATTAATAATTACTGGTTAATTAAAATTATTAAGGTAATAACAAAATGTATTTAGGGTAATACCTGAACCTAAATTTTATTTGACCCGGCCTAGAACCTTCGCTTATCTTAATACAATCAAAGTTTGCGGCGAGCTCCCAAACTTCCGGTGTCGCATTTGGACATTTTCATGTTATCAGGAAATTATGTCCCTGTATCACAATCGGACAAGTGTGTATCATAATTGAAAAAGGAAACACGCCCAATGATAATAACTCATTTAGGAATAAGCATTTATACAAGTGGCATGGCTATTGAAATTTCTTACGGGCAAACGAGAGTCGCAAAAACACCATTTTAACTCTCCAACCTTCAATCTTCTCATAATAATAATATTAAAATTTCTATGGGTATTACAAAACTGTATTTTCTGCTACTTTGCTGCGGGCTGTTTTTTAAAGTGCAAGCTCAATCTATTGTTAAACTCGATAAGAGTAAGATTTCATTTGTTTCATTAGATGCTAAGATCGAATCAATGATGAAAGCTGCAAATGTGCAGGGATTGGCCGTCACTGTATTTAATAACAACGAAACTGTTTACAAAAAGGCCTTCGGTTATAAGCGCGTAGACACCAAAGAACCAATCAAAACCAATTCGAATATTTATGGTGCTTCGCTTAGCAAGGCAGTTTTTGCAGTATTGGTCATGAAGCTGGTCGAAGAAGGTGTAATTAACCTTGATAAACCCTTGCAGGACTACCTGCCCCAACCCATCTATGAATATACTCCAACCAAGAAATGGCACGATAACTACAGCAATCTGAAAAATGATAGTTTATACAAACAAATAACCGCAAGGATGTGCCTGGATCATACAACAGGTTTTCCAAACTGGCGATGGTTTGAAGCGGATCAGAAGCTAAGAGTAAACTTCAGGCCCGGTACGAAGTATAGTTATTCCGGAGAAGGGTTGGTATATCTCCAGGTGGTGCTTGAAAAAATAACAGGCCGGTCACTGGAAGAATTAATGCAGCAAAAAGTGTTCAATCCGTTAGGCATGACAATGTCTTCTTATACCTGGCAGTCAAAATTTGAAAAGGATTATTGTCTTGGTCATAACACCAGTGGGGAGCTGTACGAGAAAGACAAGGACAACGATGCAAGATCGGCCAGCACGCTTGAAACTACATTGGATGATTATACCCTGTTTACAAGAGGAGTTCTTAGAAACACGCTGCTGGCGCCATCAAACACAAAACAAATGTTTTCACCGCAAATAACGCTCCGTTCAATACAACAATTCGGTCCTTTAAGTCAGCGTGATTCCACAACTAATGATGAAATAAAATTAAGTTATGGATTAGGCTGGGGTCTACTGCAATCACCATACGGCACAGGTGCGTTTAAAGAAGGACATGGAGATGGTTTCCAGCACTACTCCATTATTTTTCCGGAACAAGGAACTGGGATTATTATAATGAGCAATAGCGATAATGGGGAGAGTATATTTAAAGAGCTGCTGGAAGCGGCGATTGGCGATACATTCACTCCCTGGTATTGGGAGAATTATATCCCGTATAACCACCGAGCCCCGAATTGAAATATGTAGTTAAAAAATCGTGGAATCCGTTAACACGATGGCCGGGTGCCATTAATTGAACCATACGGCATAACCTTGCTTTCGCAACTTCCACGCAAGCTTGCTCGTCATTCCTACATAAAGACATTCCAGTACTCCAATAAATTGTGGGTTAGCGGCCCGAAACCTGTTATTCTCAGTAAATACGCGCTTAGAGAGTACAATAACGTAGACGTGGTAGTTCAAGCTGATGTTGTATTTGCTGTCGGTGCTGTAATATAATATCAAAACGTGATTCTAGTCTATGCGATGACATTTTGAGCGCCGTGAAACCCACATTAGTAATTCCATCGGAAAGTGCTGTTTTGCAAATCTATCCGTTCTTTGACGGTAGCATGAAAGACTAAACAAAATATGATTGTATATGTGAGTAAAGAAAAAAAGGCAAAACAAAATATTTTGTTTTGCCTTCCCGTGAAGTGGTCCCGACAGGAATCGAACCTGTATCTAAAGTTTAGGAAACTTCTATTCTATCCATTGAACTACGGGACCAGAGTAATCTTTACTACTGTACCTGCAGAAGCAAAATCGTAAAAAC
>JACMKG010000065.1 GCA_014380255.1 Prolixibacteraceae bacterium
GTATCTGATACCGCTCAGTCATACGGCAGGTTGGTTCACTGTAATAGCCTGTCTGGCTGCCTTTCTTTGGTTGGTTAAAAAATCCGTTTATACCGAGAAACAACTTAACTATTTCCTGAACCTTGTTGATATCAATACAAACGAGGTAAAAGCCATTGGCCGTGATTTCAGCCCTTTTGCCCCCGGCAATGAATTCATTCATCCAGATCATGATTATTCTTACGACCTTGACCTGTTTGGTGAAAACTCTTTTTTTCAGTTTCTAAACCGAACGGTCACCTTTGGTGGGAAAAACAAATTGGCAGAATCCATCCAGAACAGCAGACAGGATGCCGAAACAATCAGGCAAAAACAATCGGCTATCATGGAGCTGGCTGAAAACCTGGATTGGAGGCAACAGTTTCTGGCCTCTGGAAGAAATGCTGAAAATATGGGTTCTGCAGGATCTCTGCTTCAACAGCGCGAGGTTATCGAGTTAAAATCTACTGCTTTTCTGAAAATCAGTATCCTTGCACTTCCTTTAATTACAGTGGTTTTGGGCATCCTCTGGATCCTTGAATCAATTCCTGATCAGGTATTTTATGCAGCCGTTTTCGCACAGTGGATACTGTTTCTGATTTACTCCAAAACCATTGCTAAGTTCAAAAAAGCCTATGGGTTAAAGACCAAACTGCTCAATCAATACATTGATATGTTGATGCTGATTGAGAAAAAGGAGTTTAAATCAAGCCATCTGATCGGCCTCAAAAGCAAACTTTACAACCATGAGAAATCGGCCAGCCAGATCATTTCTTCACTCAAAAACATCCTCAATGAACTGGATTATACCCAGAATATTCTGGTGGGTCTTGTGCTTGATTCTATTTTTCTGTGGGATGTGCGGTGTATCTACAAATTGAATAATTGGCACAAAGACTATGAAAGCCACTTGGAAGAATGGTTTGAAGTCATTGCCCAGGTGGATGCACTCATCAGTTTTGCCAACCTAAATTACAATCATGCTGAATGGTGTTTGCCGGCAGTCAATGGAAAAAGGTCCTTGATTCAGGCTGAAAACCTGGGGCATCCTTTAATTGCAGAAGATAAACGCATTGACAACAATTTTGCCTTAAACAAGGATGAACGCGTGGTGATCATTACCGGTGCCAATATGGCTGGTAAAAGTACTTTCCTCCGAACCCTCGGGGTCAACCTTATTCTGGCATCCCAGGGATGCAGAGTCTGTGCTTCGGCTTTTTCGTTTTCTCCGGTCAGGTTGTTTACCCACATGCGAACGAGCGATAACCTGATGAAGGATGAATCGTATTTCTATGCTGAGTTGTTGCGCCTTCAAAACATACTGGAGCTGCTCAGAAAGGGAGAAGACCTTTTTATTATTATTGATGAAATGCTCAAAGGAACCAATTCTATTGACAAGCTGAATGGTTCGATTGAGCTTTTAAAGCAACTGATTCAGCTGAAAACACACTGCATAGTGGCTACCCATGACTTGAAGCTTACGGAAATGGCTGATCAAAATCCGGGTGTCGTTAAAAATCAATGCTTCGAAGTAAATCTTACAGGAGATGAACTGAAGTTTGATTATAAGCTCAAAGAGGGCGTTACCAGCACCATGAATGCAACTTTCCTCATGCGTAAAATGGGAATCATCCCGTAGGGTTGAACAACTCATAAATCCTAAAAAACAATAAATTGCCTGCAGCCATTCTTAATGCGTTAGTGGTTTAAACTCCTGGCTTTGGATCGCCAAATTTCTTCCTTCATATTTTTTGATTTCTCCTGGTAACAGGCTTTTGAGTTTAATCGGCCAACAGGGTCTTTTTACCCCAACCTTCACTTTCTTCAGGGATTTACCCCTAACACCCATCATTAGCACTTATATCTTTGTCTTACCTGTTTTTTACCTTTGTCTTACCAAGTTCTTATATAATACGTATATAATACAAATATAATTCGAATATAATTCGCATTCGTACGTATTATATTCGAATTATATTTGTATTATATTCGAATTACATTCGAATTATCTCCGAAAGAGATAAAATAAGGGTAAGACAAAGGTAAAACAAAGGTAAGATATCAATAGCGGGAGTTTATTGATTTTGATGTAGGATGTCTTTATGTAAAAAGAAGGAAATTAAACCGGGGAAAGCGATTCTGTCGCTTGATTTGATAGACTTTTGAGATCTAAGTAATGGGAAAAGAATAATGTCGTATAAAAAAAGAAAAGATTAGGAACGCGGATTGAACAGATTTAGCGGATTAAAAGCGGATTTTTTATACTTCGTATACGGATTTAAAAACCACTGTTTTGAATACATAGACCCTTCATAGAGGCAATTTTAATCCGTTTTTAAAATTTATTTTAAAACAGATCCGTTTTTAATCCGCTTAACCCGCTAAATCAGCGTTCCTATTTTTTTAAATATGACATTATTTAGTTCCCATTACTTATCTCCAAAGTTGGTGGATAAAAAAGAGGGTTTCTTTGATCCAGTAAGTTCTTTAATTTAAAGATTAATAGGTCTGTAATGGTCACCTATATCAATCAATTAATCTGCTTTCTGTCAAACACAAGTTTTGCCATACTGTCGGTGCTATGCACCTTTAAAAAGGCTTGATACCAATCTTGTGCTACCGTACTTACAGTGCTACACACCTGGATAGCCGCATTAGCGGTCATAGTATGGTAGAATGGCATGCCAGGAATCCTAAGCCGCTTTAGCGGCGGCATTTATGTGGGATAATTCTCGTTTCGATTGGTTATTTATATGGAAGCCCTGGTTTCAGTGTATTTGCAATATTCTCACTTCTGATGATCATTTACATTGTTTTCTGTTTGAGGCGTCTTCTGTCTGATTTATTAATTTATATATCAGCAGTATGAAAAAAGAAAGCCCTGCATTTGATGCAGGGCTTCGAACTTTAAATCTTAAAAAATATTAGACTAATTATGCTAGCTTAACATTTACCGCGTTTAAACCTTTTCTTCCTTCTTGAAGTTCGTAAGTTACTTCATCATCTTCTCTGATCTGGTCAACCAAACCTGAAACGTGAACGAAGTATTCTTTATCAGATTCACTGTCTTTAATAAAACCGAATCCTTTGGATTCATTGAAAAATTTAACTTTACCTGCTTTCATAATAAAAAATAAAAAAATTGTAATATTGATGCAAATATAAATAATTTTCGATTGAAACTTAATAAAATATTAAAAAATTCTGATTTACCGTAAAATAAAATACGTTAGCGCTACTTTACTTGCTGTGTATCAGGTTTGCAACAGTATTAAATTTTATTTATTATTATTTAATTTTCTTTTAGATCGATTTAAAATTATGTATTCAGCAGATTATTGCTGATCGCCTGAAGCGTTTGTTTCTTAAGATCTGTTTTTACAAGCACTGAAATATTGTGATGGCTACCTCCATAAGAGATCATTCTGATCGGGATGTTATCAAGGGCAGAGAACGTTTTGGCAGCAAAACCGGTTTCCTCTGCAATTAAGTCGCCCACAATACAAACGATGGTAAGGTCGGTATCCACTTCCACTTCACCGTATTCCTTTAATTCAGATATAATTTCATTGAGGTGTTTGGTGCTATCGATAGTCAGTGAAACCGATACTTCGGAAGTTGAAATCATATCAATAGGGGTCTTGAAGAATTCAAATATCTCAAATACGTTCTTCAGGAAGCCATAGGCGTTTAACATGCGGTATGAACGAATCTTGATAGCTGTAATGCCATCTTTTGCGGCTACGGCTTTAATTCCATGTCCAAGGGCTTCGGAAGTAATCAACGTACCTGGATCGCTTGGATTCATGGTGTTCTTCAGGCGAACCGGGATGTTCTGCAGCTTGGCGGGAAGAACGGTTTGCGGGTGAAGGATTTTTGCACCGAAATAGGCTAACTCGGCAGCCTCATCAAATGAAAGCTGATCAATTTTCTTGGTGTTCTCCACAAAACGGGGATCGTTGTTATGGAACCCGTCAATATCGGTCCAGATTTCCACTTCCTCCGAGTCAATGGCAGCACCTACCAGGGTAGCGGTGTAATCGCTTCCACCTCTTTGCAGGTTGTCGATATCCCCTTCGGCGTTGCGGCAGATGAACCCTTGCGTAATATAATATTCGGCTACTTCCGATTGCTCCAGTACGCGAGTAATGTTTTCACGGATAAAATATGAATCTGCTGCTTTTTCACTGTCAATTTTCATGAATTCCAATGCAGGCAGATTCACGCATTTGTATCCGTTCTCAAGCATCAGCTCAGTGAACAGTGCGGTTGAAAGCAATTCTCCCTGTGCTACGATGGTATTTTCACCCACCTGGTTAAACTCACCGGAAGTGAACGATTTAATGGTTTGAAAAATATCTAAAACAATTGCTTTACCCTTTTCCTTTTTCTCCGCGGTTTGATATAAATCACTTACCACCTTGTGGTACTTCTGTTCCAGTTGGCTAATGACTTGTCTGGCACCGTCTTTATTCTTTTTTTGAAGATAATTGGAAATTTCAACCAACGAATTGGTTGTTCCGGACATGGCCGACAAAACCACGATTTTTTGATTTCCATCGGTAATCAGCTGCATTACAGCACGCATATTTTCAACCGATCCTACGGAGGTTCCTCCAAATTTTAATACTTTCATAGTAAACTTCTTATCTAAAAGGAGTTAAGTAATTGTTTTTAAGTAAGGCAAATATGAGAATTATTTTTGAAATCAGAACAGATATTTACAATTCGGAAGTAAATATTGAGTTTTATTTAAGAATTCGTTTTTGGGTAACCGCTTTTCCGGTTGGAAACTTTCATTTTGTAAGTTGAAGGAACCCTTTTCACAATCAATAAATCACTTTTCGCTATATAGGCATAGTATCCTAGGTGCTCATTTTTTTTAGTTTTGTCAGCAACCAATAGACATTAAATATCTGTATGAATACCTTATATATGAGCTTTTTATCTGATTATTAATCTGTGGTTTGATGACTAATCAGAAAGTCCCATAAATGGAATGCTTTGCTGAATTAAACCAAATGGTGGAGTAGATGTGAAATCCTTCGCGGTTGGTGTTTAATTTTCTTTCGATGCTTAAAACCGGTTCCCCCAGTTCAATATTTAGTAGTTTGCCTATTAATTGATCGGCCTTAATAGCCTTTAATTTCTGTTCTCCTCCCTTGATTTCAATCTGGTACTGGGCCCTTAAAGTTTCAAACAAGGATTTGTTCTCCAAAGAACGACTGGTGAACCTGGGCAGATTAACGTTCGGGATGTGATTGATATCGTAAAATACAGGCTGCCCATCTACCAGTCGAAGGCGTTCCATATAAATACAGCCTGATTCAATTTCTATGTCTGATAATTCAAAGGGAAAAGGTTCAGGCCATGGCTTAATCTGGGGCTTTTGCAGTATCTGAGTTTGGAGGTATTGGTTTCCGATGGCAGAGGCTGTTCCTGCAATGCTTAAAATTCCTATTTCCTGGGGTGGCTTACGGACAATACTGCCTTTACCTTGCCTTTTCTGGATAAAACCCTCCTGTACCAGAGCCTCCAAGGCCTGGCGAACCGTAGGACGTGTAATGTTATGCACCGCACATAACTCATTTTCAGAGGGTAACAAGCTTCCTTCCTGGTAAACTCCCGCGATGATGTGCTTGCGGAGAATTTCATATATCTTCTTGTACTGCGGTATTTTATTCTCTTCAGACATAAGGCTGTGATTTTGAGGCAAAAGTACTAAAAAAATTAAAATAATCAGTTTAACTTGTAAATACAAGTTAAATAAGTTAGGTTTGATGCGTGAAATGCTATATCCTGTATTCGTTCGTATAATAATGATAAGGAGCAATAGCTTTGTATAGTTGTGTTTACAAGTTTAATTAAGTTGTTAAAACAAATCATATATGGCAATCCCGGTAATTATGCCTCGCCAGGGGCAATCAGTTGAAACCTGTATTTTAGGTCAATGGTTTAAGAAAAAAGGTGACCCTGTGAAAGCAGGCGACCTTCTTTTTTCCTATGAAACAGACAAAGCATCGTTTGAGGAAGATGCCAAAGCAGATGGTATCCTGCTCGATGTGTTTTTTGAGGAAGGCGATGAAGTTCCCGTATTGGTAAATGTAGCTGCCATTGGGGCGGCGGGTGAATCGGTTGAAGAATTCCGGCCCGGTGGTCAGTCAGCACCAGTTCAGGAAATCCCGGTTGCAGCACCCGTTACTCAGGAAGTTCCTGTAGTGGAAGTAAAGTCTGAAGTGGAACAGTCGGGAAAAGTAAAGATTTCGCCCCGTGCAAAACATGCTGCAGAAAAACTGGGGATTTCATTCGGGCAAGTGAAGGGATCAGGCCCTGAAGGGCGAATCATCGAACGTGACATTGAATTGGCCGCTCAGGCGATGCCTAAACTCACTCCATTGGCCCAGGAAAAAGCCAAAGCAGAAGGCCTCAAGCCAGGAGATGCAATTAGTGGATTGGGTGGTAAAGCCGTTGTTGCTGACCTCGTATCTGGAAATCAGGTATATGGTGATGATTTTGAAGTGAAAAAACTCTCCAATATGCGTAAGCTGATTGCAAAAGCAATGCATACTTCACTGCAAAATTCAGCTCAGCTGACTCACCATATGAGTGCTGACGCGCGTGTTTTGATGGCTTTACGTAAGAAATATAAAAAGGCGCTTGATGCCGGCGAAATCTCCCAGAACATTACCATCAACGATTTGGTGTGTTTTGCAGTGATTAAAGCGCTGAAGAAATTTCCGCAGGTAAATACTCATTTCATGGGTGACAGCATGCGCTGGTTCAAAAAAGTAAACCTTGGATTGGCTGTAGATACCGATCGTGGACTAATGGTGCCTGCCATCAAAAATGCCGACGACCTTTCACTGGAAGGACTTTCATCTCAAATGCAGACTATTGCGGCCCAATGCCGAAAAGGAAATGTAAGCCCGGAACTGCTGTCTCCTGAGGCTGCCTCGTTCACCATTTCCAATCTTGGAAATTATGGGGTCGAAATGTTTACCCCGGTTATCAACATTCCACAGACGGCCATTTTAGGAGTATGTGCCATTATTCCACGTCCCAAAGATCTGGGTGATGGCGTTTATGGATTTGTTCCCATGATGGGACTTTCGCTCACCTATGACCACCAGGCACTGGATGGGGGAGAAGCAACCCTGTTTTTAAGGGAGATCAAAGAACAAATAGAAAAGTTGCAAATTAACGATTAACGATTGCAGATTAACGATTAATGATTGAAGACAATAGATAAAGGATATTAGAAAAAAGGCTGGCCGAAAAAAATAGGTATGGCCTAAAGTCTAAGGTTTATCATCTGACATCGATAATTATCAAACCATAACAACAATGAATAAAATATACGATTTAGCAATCATTGGTGGCGGTCCTGCCGGATATGTAGCCGCTGAAAGAGCCGGAGCCAAAGGCATGAGTGTAGTAATTTTTGATAAGCGTGCCCTTGGTGGAGTTTGCCTGAACGAAGGTTGTATTCCCACTAAAACACTGCTTAATTCAGCTAAGGTACTTGAATATGCCCATGAAGCATCCAAATTCGGAATCAATGTAGAAAATGTATCCATTGATTTCAAGAAGATCATGTTACGTAAAGATAAGGTGGTGCGTAAGCTTGTTGCCGGAGTAGGAGCAAAGATGAAACATGCCAAAGCGGATGTGGTAATGGCTCAAGCTGTTATCCAGGAAAAGAGGGGAGAGGTAATAACCATTGTTGCTGATAGTCAGGAGTATCAAGCTAACCGTTTGCTTATTTGTACGGGTTCAGAAGCTGCTGTGCCCCCTATACCAGGGCTGGATGCATCGGTGGTTTTGACAAATCGTGAAATACTTCAATTAAAGGAAGCTCCCAATAGCCTGGTTATTATTGGAGGTGGAGTTATAGGAAGTGAATTTGCCGATTTCTTCAATGCCATAGGCACTAAGGTGAGCGTTATTGAAATGTTGCCTGAGATATTGACGGGAGTTGATGAAGAAATTGCTGCCTTTGCCCGTAAGGAATTTGAGAAAAAAGGCGTGGAATATTATCTCAATGCCAAGGTAACCCGGCTTAACGGCAAAGAAGTGGTTTTCGAAAAAGATGGAAAGGAGATGAGTTTAACTGGAGATCAGGTTCTGCTGTCTGTTGGGCGCAGGGCAAATGTAGCCGGTATAGGACTGGAAAATATCGGGGTTGAATTTACCCCACGAGGTATAAAAATTGATTCGAATTGTCGCACCAACGTGCCCAACGTATATGCTGCCGGCGATATTACCGGGTTCTCCTTGCTGGCCCATACTGCCAGTCGAGAGGGTGAAGTGGCTGTAAATCATATGGTAGGTCGTAAAGATGTAATGCGCTATGATGCCATCCCCGGAGTTGTTTATACTCATCCTGAAATTGCAGGTGTTGGTCTTACTGAATCCATGGCCAAAGAAAAAGGCATTGAAGTTGAAATAAAGACTTTGCCAATGGCCTATGCAGGAAGGTTTGTGGCTGAGAATGAAGGTAAAGATGGTTTTTGCAAAGTGATCGTGGGTAAGAAATACCGCGAAGTGCTTGGAATTCATATGGTAGGAGGGGCTTGCTCTGAGATGATATGGGGTGCCTGTGGGATCATCGAATCTCAACTACGTGTTCAGGATGTGGAAGAAATTGTATTCCCTCA
>JACMKG010000416.1 GCA_014380255.1 Prolixibacteraceae bacterium
GCACCTGGGTAGTTGTACCATCAGCAACAGGCCTATTGGTAAATGTTTCGAAATACTCTCTGGTAATAAGCATGGCATTGATGGTTCGTTCATTGAGTTCAAGACAAAGCGCCTCGTTGTTGCTATACTTATCATTGAAGGTGAAGCCAAGGTTGGTCCAGAATTCCCTGGTCTTCTGAATATCTTTCACGGGAAGATTGATATAGATGGATTTTATTTTCATCATGCCTATCTTTTTAAGGATTGAAATCTATATCTATAAATATAAGACTATCCAACCAATTAACCAACGACAGAAGTGAAGGTTTTAGCCCAATGGGACGGGATCAGCGACAAGGGATTGTTTAATCCTACCCACATAAAATATATAAAGGCACCTTTGGCATTATCCTTTTGAAGGATATGATTCCATCTTTCCCAGATCTAAAATGGGCGCCTGTACAAGCAGAATGGCAAACTATATTCTTACATTAAATTCATATACAACACATTGCATCACCAACAACGAAGATGAAAAATATATAACTTTAGGAATGTTTTAATTACAAATGAATTCAATCCTCATAGGGAATGAGTTAAAACTTATAACTAACTTAAAACCTACTAATCCATGAAAGAGCTTAACCGACGGGATTTTATTAAACTTTCAGGTGCAGCCGCGGCATCGGCTATCGTTGTACCTACTATTATTTCATCCTGCGCCAGAAGTAAAAAGGGACAGACAGCACCATCCGATCGGATCAACATTGGCATGATCGGTTCAGGCAACCAGGCTATCAACGATATCAATGAGTTTATTACAGACAAGCGGGTTCAGATTACAGCCATCTGTGATGTGAACAAGCAGAGCAAGGGCTACTGGGATGGCAAACTGGGCGGAAGAGATGTTGGACTGAACTTCATAAACGGATACTACACCAAAGAGTCCGGAAAGAAATATACTTCATGTCTGGGATATGAAGATTTTAGAGAAGTGATTGAAAGGAAAGACATCGATGTAGTGGAAGTAGTGCTTCCCGATCATTGGCATTCCATACCTGTGCTAATGGCTGCTAAGGCTGGAAAAGACATCTACTGTCAGAAGCCCCTTGCCCTCACTGTTCCCGAGGGAAGAGCCATGACCAACGCGGTTAAGAAGTATGGAGTGATATTCCAAACCGGCAGTCAGCAGCGCTCGGATGAGAACTTCAGAAGGGTGTGCGAGCTGGTGAGAAATGGCAGGATCGGACAGCTACAGACGGTGGAATGCGGACTTCCCGGTGGAACTCCTGATTTTGGCAAGACCGGTCATCTGACCGACCCCATAGCCGTTCCCCAAGGATTTGACTACAACATGTGGCTAGGCCCTGCACCCGACGCCCCTTACTGCCCTGCACGCACGCATGTGAATTTCCGTTGGGTGCTTGATTATTCAGGAGGACAGGTAACAGACTGGGGAGGCCATCACCCTGACATTGCCCAATGGGGAATGGATACAGAACAAACCGGTCCGGTGAAGATACAAAATGCCAAAGGTGCATGGGCTCAACATCCGGTTTGGAATACAGCTACCGAATTCTCTTTTGAATGCCTCTACGCCAATGGAGTGAAACTGATCATTTCCAACAAACTGCAAGGCGGAGTCACCTTCCGCGGAACCGAAGGATGGGCTTATGCCAATCGAGGCACGCACAAGGTATTTCCGGAAAACCTGAAAGATACAGTTATAGGGCCTTCTGAAATCAAGCTATATAAAAGCGAGAATCATTTCAGGAATTTCATTGACTGTGTCCTTTCACGCCAGGAGACGATTGCTCCTGCAGAGATCGGGCATCGTTCAATTACCATGTCGCATTTGGGTAACATAGCCATGAAACTGCAGCAGGACCTGGAATGGGATCCACAGAAAGAACAATTCATCAACAACGATCAGGCCAACGCCATGCTTCACAGGCAGATGAGAGAGCCATGGGCCGGCATATACCAATCACTCGTGGCGGATTTATAACTTAACCTACTATTGAAAGAGTTAAAAGGGTTGATAGGGTTGGGCTTGAGTTCAAGGTACGCATTGATATGGTGATTATATAACATCGCAATCCCTATTCCGTCCGCAACAATATAACGCGGACGGCGGGGGTCGCATGGATGAATGTATCCTTCCATATTACATCCCAATGGGATAGGCTATGCACCCCCAGCATCGGGTGATTCCGCAAAAGACTGAGAGATTACAGCCTTTTTACTTTTGCCTTTTTACTTTTGCCTTTTCAAGCGGTTAGCTTATAGCAAACCAGCTGTTGCAGGTATCGGAGATACAATTTGCCATTTGCAACCACAGGTACTGTCCATGCAGGATTCTTCACATCGTCAATAGCTGATTTGATCTCTCCCACTTTTACAAACTCGGAAGGGTTAGGTTTGACAAGAAATATGTTGCCTTTAATATCCTGGCATATCAGGTGACCATCGGCAAAAGTAGTGGTCCCCTGCCCTATCTGATCTGTGCTCCACATTTGTTTGCCTGACTCCAGTTCGATGCATTTAAAGAGGCCATCGTTTCGTGAGCTTTCCCCTGAATATCCATACAGATACCCATCAATAAGAATAGGATCAGAATGCTGAGCTTCCATGAGGTTATTTTTCCAAAGGACCATATAGCCATCTTTGGTCACTCTAAGCGCCTCACAGCCCATCTTGTATCCGGAGGTATGGAAGATGATATCATTGAAAACAATGGGCGTAGTGGCATTTACGCCGTATTCAGTAGGCCACGGGGCGGTCCACAGGGGCTTCCCGTCAACAGCATTCAGGCAAGTTAGCCCGGTAGCCTGATAGATCAGCAGTTTAGTTTCATTATCAATAGTCATTGGAATGGCAGCCGCATAACCAGCTTCCCCTTCCATGGATTTCCACAACAGATCGCCTGTTTGTTTATCGTAAGCCACCACCAGCGCAGTGCCGCCACCCTGTACGACAACCATGTTGTCCAGAACCAGAGGGGTTGTTGAATAGCCCCATGTAGGCTCTACCCCACCCACTTCCTTTACATTCTTACGCCAGAGAAGTTTCCCATCGGCCAGCTGCCAGCATACCAGATCACCACTTCTTCCAAAGGTATATACCTTATCATCGCTGATAAAAGGAGTAGCCCTTGATCCCGGGCCATGACTGCTTGAAGCTTCTGCTTCATAGGAACCTTTCCAGATCAGGTCACCGGTATCGGTATTGATACAAAAGATCAAGTCATTCTTTTCATCCCTTCCGGGCACAACCAACCTGTTGCCCTGTATGATAGGAGCTGACCATGCCGCGGTAGCCTTGTCCTGGCACAGGTAATTCAGATGCCACACCTTTTCGAGGCCATTCGACCAGTCGGTCTTAATACCTTTAGTCGCACTTTTACCTTCGAAGTTTACACCGCGCCAATTGGTCCAATCCGCATCCCCTGTAGTTACGGGAGGTAATTGACTCATCGTCTCGGGAACAGTTTCCTGTTTGCCGGATATCGGCTCACTGCCCATTGTCGACTGATAAATCATATAACCAAGATAACCGACTGCAATCAAAACAAGGGCACCAATTACAAGACTAATTTTTACAGAGCGCTTCATATAGTTGGGTTTAAATAAGTTGATAATATAAAGATAACCATTTACAGGCTAAAAATGAAATGATTAGAACTTTCAAGATTCAGGAAGTTGAATGGGGGCTAGCTGCTAGCTACTGGCAAGAATGCATTGATTAAGCACCTGGAATGATGATAAGGGCATGGCTTTGCCAGTCGCTAGCTGCTAGCCGTCATTCACAAGGCATCCAGAACCAAGGAGGATGCCCCGAGGCCTGCACTGTTTTCCAGTTCAGAGATTTCGATCTTTAAGGATTGATACAGGCGCTGATAAGGGAATTCGTTTTCAAGAACTGAACGCATTCCACCTTCAAACAAAGAAAAGGATTGGCTTACAGATCCTCCCAGTATGATAGCTTCGGGTGCAAGGGCAAACAATACATTGGCAATGGCACGGCCGATATGGGTGCCCAGCTCGTTGAAAAGGCCAATGGCAAATGGATCGCCCATGATTGCCATGCGGGCCATCTCTTTTCCCGACAGATTCTGATCCTTGAAGAACTGGCCGCTGGCATACGCTTCAATGGTTTTGTCACGGTAGTAGATGGTTCCAAACTCCCCGGCCCCGCAGTATTTGCCCGGATAGAGATGATTGTTGATGACAATGCCTGCACCCAAGCCTGTACCGATGGTTATGCCTACAAAATCCCTGTATTCTTTACCCTTTCCATAGTATTTCTCACCAAGGGCAAAGCAGTTGGCATCGTTATTTACATATACCGGCTTATGAAACCGCTTTTCAAGCAGTTCCTTCAAGGGAACCACATCCCATGAAGGAATATTGACCATATCCAGCACCGTGTTGTTTTGCAGGTCAACAAGACCCGGCACTCCAACACCAATGCCAGTAACTTCCGGATCAAAAACCTCCTGAATGGCTGAAGCTACAGCATCTACCACAACCATCTTTTCCTGATCCCAGGGAGTGGGAAGAGTATGTTGGTTCACTACCCTGCCTTTTTCAATCAGAACAGCCGTGATGTTTGTTCCGCCAATATCTACTCCGATTAATTTCATCTGTATCTGTTTTTGAAACACATAAACACATAGACACATAGAACACATAGTTAAAAATTATTCCTATGTGTTCTATGTGTCTATGTGTTTATTTTTCATATGTATATAATTTATTTTCCATTGCATCCTGATCCACCAGGCATATTACCCGGGGATGAAGCCACAGAAAGGATGCAGGGACTAAGGTGGTTATTTTTTCTGACAAAAACTTCTTTACTATGTTTCTTTTTTGAGAACCGCTGATAAGCATCACAATCATCCTTGACTGCAGAATATCTGCCATTCCAAGGGTTAATCCGAAAGAAGGCCCGATAGTCATTCCCGAAGCCATTGAATGCTGAAGTGAAGACTGGGAAAGTTGAGAGACATGGGCATGCGGTTGCAGAGAATCAGCAGGCTCGTTAAAGCCAATGTGACCATTCATCCCTATCCCAAGGATACAGAGGTCGATAGGTCCTTCTCTTTTCAGCTTATCCTGTATGTGAAGGCACTCCTGCCGAGAATTAGTGGGATTACTGTTAAAACCGAAGTACCTGGATTCAGAGATTCCAAGTGGCTGAATAACATGCGCCTGAAGATAAGACTCACAGGTTCCCGGATCAGTCCCTGGTATTCCACCCCACTCATCGAGCTTTATTATACGTAGTTCGTCAAACAGAGAAGGCTGCCTTCTGAATTCATTTTCCAACAAACGATATGTTCCTGTTGGACTGCTCCCCGTAGCTGTGCATAGTAATAAATCCTTCTTCTTTTTGATTTCATCTACAATGAGTATACTGGCCTTTTGGCTCAATTCTTCATAGGACTGGCAAACATCTATCTTCATTTTTTACTTTTATTTCAGGTAATTCAATCATCCGGCCAGCAATGATCGCCTGAAAAGATCAGGTTCATGATACTCACCGAACCTTGTCATTTCAGTAAATCTTCATCTTTGGAAAAGATCCGCACCCTTTGCCTGCACAAGCTTTAGATATATGGTTTCAGATGCTTATTTTGACTTCTTTTCAGCCCTTCTGAAGAGGTTTAACAGATACTTCCCTGAAGTATACTACATCGTGTTCAGCGTGGTTCTGCAAGCCTATATAGCCACATTCAGGACGAGGGCCACGGAAAGGCTCAAAGTCAAATTTGCGTTCAGGAACAGGATCGCCTTCCCGGTAATCGATTACCTTCACCTCGTTTACATGAACGATGGTGCGAAGTCTATCCAGCGTAATATCCATGGTATTCCATTCAGGACCAGGCTTACCTGGTTTAGCCAAGGGTTTGGTTAACGAATAAAGCATTCCCGTGTAATGATAATCATCCTCACCTGATAGCTCCGGCTTGTTGTCAATCTGAACCTCATAGCCATAGAACACGGGCATCCACTCTTCATAGGGCTCGATGGGAATACGGATGAATACGCCGGAATTACTGTTCTCATCTCTCATTTTAAATTCTACATGAATGACGCAGTTTCCAAACTTCCCGCCAGTCCAGTATAACAAGCCCATGCCTCCATGGGTAGTGATCAATCCGTCTTCGACCGACATAGAGCCTCCCCCTACATGCTTCCATCCGGTAAGGTCTTTACCGTTGAACAGTTGTTGCCATTCATTTCTATCCTCGTGTTTCATGTCTTAATCTTTTGAAGTTAATTCAAGTTTTTGGCGGCTGGCTTCTGGCTATTGTTTGTTTCTATAAAAAACACAAAGTTCACCTGAAAATCAAAATTAAGAAAAAGAAATAAGTTTCACAATGTTTCAATTTTAATCATTCCTGTTATTTCGTTTTGTTTTATTCCTGCAATATATCCTTCAGGATTCAATGAACCTGAAAAGGGATATTTAAAATAAATGAGAATTCCGGACTGTGGTAACATTTATCACTCTTTTGCTTACTGGTGCACACTTTAAAAAATACTTTATATCTTAAAAAAGGTAAATAATGGAAAATATTAATTACATTTTACAGGTTTCGTTTTATTTTATTTATTTTTAGAAACTTTTAATCCAAAAGGTTTTAATCCTTTAAAAAATGGCAAGAGATCAGAATATTTCCACCGTTGAGAGAAGACGGATAATTATGGAACAGCTTCATAAAAACAAGCAGGTGGATGTTTCAGCATTGAAAGATTGCTTTCATGTCAGCGAAGTTACCTTACGGAAGGATTTGCGCTATCTTGAAAACAAGAAGCTTTTGATACGCTCCCGGGGAGGAGCCATGCTTGCTATTAAGGTAGGAGAAGATTTATCGGTAAAGAAACGCATGGTATTGAACCTTGATCTGAAGAAAGCGATTGCTTCAGCTGCAAAATCTCTTATAAAAGAAGGCGATACGATTATACTTGATTCAGGAACTACCATTATGCAGCTCGCCAGTCATCTTGAAAACACCCGTAACCTGACAGTTATCACCAATGCACTGGATATTGCCATGAAGTTATCAGGCTTCAATAAGCTGAAGATAATTGTTCCTGGAGGAATTGTCCGCAAGAGATCCTGTTCGCTTGTAGGAGTGGCTGCTGTTGAGAACTTCCAGGTATTTAGAGCTGATAAATACTTCATAAGTGCTGATGGCATTACGGGTGATGGGCTCTTTACCTCAAACCTTGAAGAGGGCCAGATCGCTAAAATTATCATGTCGAATGCAAAGGAAAACATTGTATTGATTGATTCCAGCAAATTTGGAAGAACAGGTATCATCAATTTTGCTCAGCTGCCTAGGATTCACACCTTGGTGACCGACAAAAACATACCACCCAATTACCTTACCCAATTAAGGGAGGCGGGCATTCATGTTGTACTGGCGGACGATTGATTATAGACAAGTTTATGAATATTAAATAGTTTTTACTTATTTTACTTACACTAACCTAAACTACTACAAAATGGCTTCAAACAGAAGGGATTTTCTCCGAAATACACTCCTGGGCGCCGGAGTGATGGCCACAGGATTTGCATCTCATGCATCTTCATTGATCAGTGATCCAACAGAAAAACGTAAAGACAACAGGAATAAGCAACGATTCAACATGTCGGGCTATGCAGCCCCTAAGCTTGATACGGTGCGCATTGGCTTTATAGGCCTTGGGCAACGAGGCCCCGGTGCCGTTGAACGCATGTCGCACATTGAAGGGGTTGAAATAGTGGCCTTGTGCGATGTCGTGGAAGAACGCGTAGAAAAGATGCAGCTGCTGCTTGAAAAAAGAGGCCTGCCAAGGGCTAAAGCTTATGGACCTGGCAAAGATTCATGGAAAGCGTTGTGCGAGAATCCGAATATTGATCTGGTTTATATCTGCACGCCGTGGTCAATGCATACACCCATGGCCGTTTACGCCATGGAACATGGCAAACATGCAGCCAGTGAAGTGCCTGCAGCTGTAACCATTGATGAATGCTGGCAGTTGGTGGAAACATCGGAACGCACCCGCAAACACTGCATGATGCTTGAAAACTGTTGCTATGATTTCTTTGAGCTACTAACACTGAATATGGCACGCCAGGGTTTCTTTGGAGAAATAATTCATGGTGAAGGGGCTTACATTCATGATCTGCGCTCCCTTAATTTTGACAAAGACGGATATTACGACATGTGGCGCCTGAGGGAAAACCAGCAGCGCAACGGCAACCTCTACCCAACTCATGGATTAGGCCCTATCTGCCAAGTGATGAACATCAACCGTGGAGATCAGATGGAATACCTAACCTCGATGTCTTCAGCAGACTTCCACATGGCTACACAAGCCAATGAACTGGCAGCTACCGACCCTTTCTTTAGTGAATTTGCAGGCAAGACCTATCGAGGCAACATGAATACAACCACTATTAAGACCTTTAAAGGCCGTACAATCATGCTCCAGCATGATGTTACCAGTCCACGCCCCTATTCACGCATTCACCTTGTTAGTGGCACCAAAGGCGTTGCCAGCAAATGGCCTGATCCTGCACGTATTGCCACCGGGCATGGATGGCTGAAAGAAGAGGAAATGAAAAACCTGGAAGCACAGTACACCCCTGAAATAGTAAAGCTGATTGGCGAGATGGCCAAAAAGGTAGGTGGTCATGGCGGTATGGACTTCATGATGGACTGGCGCCTGATTGACTGCCTGCGTAACGGACTTGCCCTTGATCAGGATGTCTATGATGCCGCTCTATGGAGTGCTGTAGCCCCGCTGAGCGAGAAATCGGTAGCCAAGCGTTCAGACTCAGTGGATGTGCCTGATTTCACCAATGGTGCCTGGAAAACAAATAATCCCGTAGAACTTACCCTGAAAGGTGGGGGTACAACTGGGGTAAGATCAGCTGAAAAGACTGACGCAAGCAAGCAATTAAAAATATGATTGCAGCATATGTCCTGTTAAAGGGTAGAGTTGACATGTTAACTTATTGATAATATGATTGTATTAGCTGCACAGAGTATCACAAAGTTTCACAGTGTCACTCAGGGTTTTAATGCCTAGCAAATTAACACTGTGAGACTCTATGTAGCCAAATTAATTATCAATATTATATATTTCTCTAAACACATACCCATGCTTCCTAATTTGATTTTAAATATTGATAGTTTCTACTTACCACCGGTCTATGAAATGACAATGAATTCTATCAACAATTTAAAAACCTAATCAGATCTTAAATAAGATTAGATTTCAATCAATAAACCAAACATCAACTAACAAGGTAATTAAAAATATATCATCTTAAACCTAACGACACCCATGAATACATCAGCAATTTTAAAAGAATTTGGCTTTGATTCGGCAACCTGTAATGTAAAGCCGCTGGGAGATGGACTAATAAACTCTACCTGGCTTATACGCGAACCTTCGACAGGCAAAGATTTCGTTTTTCAAAAGATCAATCACAACGTGTTTAAACAACCTGAAGCAATCACTTCCAACATACGGCTGATCGATGATTACCTGGCTGCAAGATACCCTGACTATCTGTTCACCTCACCGGTTAAAGCCATCAATGGAAGTGACATGATCAAAAGTGAAGAAGGCGACTATTATCGTCTTTTTGCCTATGTGCAGGGTTCTTACACACACAATGAACTGAAGAAGCCTGTGCAGGCTTACGAGGCTGC
>JACMKG010000066.1 GCA_014380255.1 Prolixibacteraceae bacterium
ATAGAATACATAAAGAATGAAAATATTTGTTGTAGGTTCAGGCAAATTAGCCAATGCCCTTTTAAATTCTGATTTATCTATTCAGGACTGTGAAGTCATTCAATGGGAGACTTCCTATGCAGACCTTCAGGAAAAGTCAATTATCGTTCATGCAGGATCGGGCAGGCAGGTAAATGAATGTTTTGAATACTGTAAAAGGACTCAGTCTGCGTTTATCGAGCTATCTACAGGGTTGCAATCAGAAGCGATGGACGACCTTGGCTTTCCAGTGATTATTTGTCCAAATACTTCAGTTCTAGTGTTAAAAACGCTTCATATGGTAAAGAAAAGTGGAGGGCATTTTAAGAATTATGAGGTATCCATCACAGAATCTCATCAATCGGCCAAAACAACTGAACCGGGGACGGCTTTTGCTTTTGCGCATTCATTGAATCACCCGACTGACAAAATCATATCTGTAAGGGATCCTGAGCTTCAGGGAAAAAAGATGGGGATACCGGGAGAATATCTGGACAAACATGCCTGGCACAGAATAGTGATTAGAGATGGAAACGATGAAGTTAGCATTGAGACAAAAGTGTTGGGCCATGATTCATATGCCAGGGGCGTAAAGATGATCATTCAAGCAATTCTGGAAAACAGGCTGGAGAATAAAAGATATACGGTTTTGGACTTAATTGATAAAAACATGTTGTAAGATATGAAAATACGAAAATTAATAAGGTTGTGCCGAATTTATACTGATCAGCTGATGCTTGTTAAGTAATCATTCCAGTCCATTCTGCCGCACGAATGCTCCAAAAACACCCAATGAAAAAAGTAGCTCATATCGTTTCCATAATAGGTCATCCATTACTGACTTATCCGATATTTCTAATAATTGTCCTGTTTAGAAATGAAGTTGCTTCCAGGGCTTTAGGAATTTTGGCTTTGATTATTGGATGTGTATTTATTCCGGTGATCATTCGATTATATTTGAAATCGAAGAATGGTACGTATACTAATTTTGATGTTTCTGATCGAAACCAACGAAAATCAATCTTTTGGTTTTCCATTCCTTTA
Organism: Prolixibacteraceae bacterium; assembly: GCA_014380255.1. The sequence goes on from JACMKG010000066.1 coordinate 1,063, forward strand.
TTAATGCTGGTTACTGCTGTATTGTTTCTGACCAATCAATCAATAAACCTTTGCATAAGTGTATTATTTGCTTTGATACTTCTGATTATATCATCCCTAATGAACTTCTATACAAAAAGCTCACTGCATGTTTCATTCAACATATACCTTTCCGCTTTAATTGTTGCCCATAGTTTCATAATTGGATCTATGGTTCTGTTGTTCACCGTATTCATTGGCTGGTCCAGATTGAAACTTGGAAGACATACTTTTAAGGAAGTTCTTTTTGGATCAGTGTTAGGGGTTTTAATGAGTTTTTGGATGCTTACAGTAAAAGGATATTTATAAATAGTACTTATGTTGAAGAGTTCATTTGAATCATAATTTATAAAGGTTAGCTTTGAACTTGGAATCCCTGGGAAGTAATTTTCAAGGTTTTAGTTGGAATAAAAATATTAATTAACCATTGATTATTTTTGATATGAAAACAATTGAAAAACTATCGGAAAATGCTCATTACAATGCGGTCGATTTAGGGAATTTGAATGACTTGATGCAGTACGCTCTGGTTCACCCGGTAAGTAAAAAACTCATTGAAGGGAAAGTGTTTCTGAAAGACGCCACCAATGCTACAGGCACCGAAATCTCGTTTAATTCACTGCCACCTCAAACAGAACAACCTTATTTTCACATTCATCGCAAAAACGAAGAGACCTACATCATATTGAAAGGATCCGGTTTCTTTCAAGTGGATGATGATTGTTTTAGTATCCAGGAAGGCAGTGTAATCCGCGTTGCACCTGCCGGGAAACGTGGAATCAGGAACTCTTCGGATGATACGATGGTTTATATGGTTATTCAATCCAAAGAGAATTCACTGCAGGAATATACAACGGGTGACGGAGAACGTGTTCCGGTGGACCCTAAATGGAGATAAAAACACATCATTGATCGTCCCTGATTCAAAGATCTGCCTGTGCAAACTTTTTAAGAGACACTTGTTTTCAAGGGTGGTATGACTAAGACATCTTTTCAATTGTAAGAACAACACTGAGGGGTTGTTCTTACAATAATGCGGATCAAAAAACACTGATATTTCAAGATAAATATATGGGGATGGAATGTCATAATGTTTAATAACTTACTTAACTTTGTATTTCAATTGTTAACGCCCACGTTGTGAGAACTGTACTGAAATTTGTAATTACTGCATAATTAACCTCCGGAAGCCACAGGTTAATGATTACGGATTTGGGAAAATCATCCCGAATAGGTCTTCTTATCTATTAAAATCAGTAAATACCCATTGTCTTTAAAGAGACGATGGGTGCAATTTTATGCAATTACAAATATCAATCATGAATATCAAAATCAATAAAAACGGTGTATGCCATGTGTTGGCTTTTCTCATGTTAATTGTCTTATTAAACAGCGCTTATTTTTTCCTGGTCCTGTTAAAACTAAGCCTGGTGAAATGGCTGGCTTTTAATGCGTGCTCCATAGCCATCACGACATATCTACTTTGCTTTGTTTTATTTCAATGGACAAAAAAGGATTATCTGCTGGCAATTCCCTTGTTGCCGTTGTATTATTATGGCACCATGGGTTTGTTTATCATGCCTTGGAATGAAGCCAACCTGTTTGCACAAATTACCCATGTAGTAATTACTATGAATGTGCTGTGGTTGTTGTATCTGCTTTTGAAAGAGCGCAAACTTGAGCCATTGGGTAAAGGTGTCCTAATTGGCATATTATTCTTTGTCCCCATTTTCGCTTACATACAAACTTACACCCAATTGCATATGAATGAATTTATGCAATTGCTGCAAAAGATGTAATATACCAATCCCCTTTATGACATCGTAAAGGGGATTTTCATTTTTTATGCGTCTGTCACTTTAAACCTGGGTTTTTATACTCGTGTCGATTGTCGAATTTTTTTCCCTAGGTTTAAACTTCAAAAAAAAATGTAACCAATTCAACCTTTGCCTGACTAAATAAACAAAAACCAAATTAATGGACCAATCCAAAGAATTGCGCTTTAAGCAGATTATTGAAGAGAACTGCAGTCGCATCAACAGTATTTGCAGTTATTATAACTCCAATGCCGAAGATCGAAAGGATATGCATCAGGAGATACTGGTGAACATCTGGAAGAGCCTTGATAAGTTCAGGGGCGAATCGGCCATCAGTACTTGGATCTATCGTATTGCCGTTAATACTTCCTTGAGTTTCACGGGTAAAGCCTATCGGCATATGAACCTGAGTCTCGAGGGGGCACCTCAAAGCATGAGCCTTTTACTGGATGACGAGGAACTGGAACAAAAAAAGACCACTGAACAACATTTGGAAGAGCTGGAAACTCAATTAAATCTCCTGTCTGTCATCGAAAAGGCATTGATCTCGCTTGTCATTGAAGGACTTTCCATGCGAGAGATTGCCGACGTGATCGGGCTTACTGAACCCAATGTGAAAGTGAAAATACACCGGATTAAAGAACATTTGAAACAACAATTAAACAACCATGGAAACAATTAATCAAAAAACACAGGAAATCAGCCTTGAAAAGCTGGTTCAGGGACTTAAGAATGAAGATACCCGCAATCTGAAGTTGACTAGCGGTTTTATGGGGGTCATGTGGGTGTTGGCCCCTATCTACCTACTGCTTTCCATCATACGGATGATAACAGAAACCCCTTCGCTGGATAATCTGGGATTTGTCTTCTTTTCACTTGGATTCTTTGCCTTTGGCCTGCTTTTCCGGAGTCTGAAAAAAGAGTATCAATCGGTCGATTACGGTATATCCACTGTTGAGATGCTTCGCAAAGCTGCCAGCCGGTATAAGTTCTGGCAACTCAAAACTTACCTGACCATTATTCCCATGAT
>JACMKG010000417.1 GCA_014380255.1 Prolixibacteraceae bacterium
ACACTGGCAGAACCCCACTCAATTGCTTCCCGCCAATCAGGGCCAAATGTAGTTAGTTCAGGTGCAATACATGGGACCAAACCATTGGGTTGTTTTGTATCGTTCATGTCGTGCATGATTTTTCCGTATAACTGGCGCATATCGTAGTTGTAACGGAAAGAAGGTCCGTGAAGGTGGCTTGCTTCCAGCCAACCCAATCGTTCACGATGTGGGCAATCGCTGATAACGCTTTTCATATTGCTCAACTCCGCCCATTGAACCATTTTATAAATACGGTTGAATAATTCATTGGAACTTGAAAATTCACCAACAAATGCATTGTCTGAATGCACAACTATTCCCGCAATGGATTCTACTTTCGGCACTTCAATGCTTCCTGAAGCAGGAATACATTCGACCTGGTAATAGCGGCAACCCGTGGTAAAGAATTTTGATGTGTAGGTTTCTTTCCCCTCACCGCTTAAGATGTAGTGACTGTATGATCTTGCGTTATAGTTATTCCGGAACAATGTGCCATCAGCATTCACCAATTCACTGGGTGTTATTTTAATGATGGAACCTCTGGGACCAGTCGCCATGAAGGTGGAAATATAAGAAGCATCTTGTCCCAGGTCATAGATAAATACGTTCGGTTTTATTTCTTTAATGCTTAATGGCTTATGCAGCTGGAATTTTCGGATGGGCGGCGCAGCATGTGTAATGCCTTTAAGTTCACCACCCGGACCTTTCATAACTTCAACAGGCAACCACGATGCATCATGAAAGCCTGCTTTGTTCCAACCTTCCTGAACTTTTCTTGCATCCCAATCTTCTCCTCCATAAATAGATGACCAGGTCATCGGGCTTTCCCCGGCTTTCCATGTATCATCTGTTACGAATGTTTGAATTGAGCTGTCATTGTATTCAAACCTGATTTTTGCTATGGCCTGCAAACGGCCAAAAGAATGTTCAAACTTTGCATAGCGGCCACCTTTTTTTACCCTATACATGCCATTTGAAAGAAGCACACCCACAGCATTTTGTCCGGTGTTTAAAAATGAAGTTATATCGTATGTATCGTACAAACAGGTTTTGTCATATTGCGTCCATCCGGGATTGAGTAATGTTTCAGTAAGTTGTTTTCCATTCAATGTCATTTCATATTGTCCCAATCCACATATTGAAATAATAGCCCGTTTCAATCCTGGCTTCACTGCAAATTCTCTCCTCGATAAAAAGGTGCTGTTTACGGCTGTATCAAGTCCTGAAGAAGCGCCTATCCATTTGGCATTACTCCAATCCTGCTGGTTGAGAATTCCCATCGTCCATTGGTTTGGTGCACTCCAGGCTGAAGGTTTACCTGTTTGATCCCAGGTACGTACTTTCCACCATGCGTGCTGGTGTGAAAATAATGTTTGCCCCCTATAAATAATACGGGATGTTTCATCAGAAGTCATCTTTCCTGAATTCCATAGATCGCCATTATCCTTTTTTAGCTGTTCCTGCGATGAAGCAACAAGAACCTGATAAGCCGATTGAGCCAGGCCTCTGACAGCAGCGTTTGCAGGTTTTAATATCCAGCTAAGTTGTGGAGTGGGGATATCTATCCCCAATGGATTGTTACGGTATTCACACTGGAGATCAGATACGGTAAAAGATGCAACCTGCGGAATTGGATGAGGACCTTGCATGCCGGAGAAAGCCAAACATGCAAATAAGACAAGCGCTGATATTGCTGTTTTAAAATTTATTATAATCATCCTATCTTTCATTTTACCGCATTTCTATATATAATTTGTAAACGCTTCAAAGAAATTTCAGCTATGAAGTGCATCTTTCTTATTGACGGTATTTTGTGAAATTAACGAGAAAGAAGATTTTAATAATTTAGAGAATTTACATGTAATTACGATATAGGCACAAATAATTGGCTGTATTTAAATTAATGAACTTTTAATAAGAATACCCAGGGCTTTAGATGAAAAGTCAGGTAAATCATTCAAACAACAACGATTTATCTGACCTTTCTATTATGGTATTAGTATCCCGGATTCTGGCTGCCGCTGCCAAGGATATTAATTTCAGCTTGGGGTATTGGCCACACATAATGTTTATCGTCAAATTTTCTTTTTGCCCCCCCGGGATTTGTAATATTGGAAAGCACATCTTTAGCTATTTTCCAACGCTTCAAATCAAAAAACCTGAGGCCTTCGAAGGCCAATTCAGACCTTCTTTCCTGCCTGACCCGGATTCTCATTTGATCCTTAGATAACCCTGCAGGGAGAGGCGGCATATTAACTCCCGGCCTTGCTCTTACTTGATTAACAGCAGCGTATACACTTGCATCTGGCCCTGTGGCTTCATTTTGTGCTTCGGCATACATAAGCAAAACATCTGCATACCGCAACAGCACTATATCCTGGTCACTAATGGTATTGTATCCGTAAGGAGATCTGGTTTCATCTATACCCTTCCTTATCATAAATCCTGTTCTCACTTCAACCATTGGCGTGAATGCGCTATCAGGGGCATATAGCCATGGCTTATGGCCCGGTGTGTACACATTGTACCTTAACCGGGGATCCCTTTTATCATACGGCCGTGCAGGATTATATAAGGGAGATGAAGTGATAGGCAGTCCATCGGTAGCTTCGTAAGACTCAACCAAAAGTCCTAAAGCCTGAACAGTTGCAAAACTTGGCCAACCTATTCTGTAATCATATTGATGGGTTAAGTTCGGTGCCTGGAAACGAATAGAGAACATCACTTCAGTATTAGCAGCGCTTCTTTGTTGTGGTTTTATAAACATACCCCTGAAATCATTAAATAAACTGAATTTGGTACTTGTTATAACTTCATTTGCTGCTGCTGCTGCTTCAGCCCAGCGTTCGTTGTATAATAATACTCTTGCTTTTAAAGCCTGGGCAGAACCTTTAACTGCACGGTCTGTATACGCTGTATTGGGTAAATTAGCGATTGCGAAATCCAGGTCCTGAAGCATAAATTTAACCACATCGGCCTTACTGCTCCTGGGAAGGTTGGTTTGTATATCTTCCAGTACTGCAGGTTTCTCTGTGATAATTACCCCGCCGTAAATTTCAGTCAACTGGAGATAGTAGTAAGCTCTTAGAAACCTCACTTCGGCACTATATGAATTGGTTTTGGCATCACCCAAATTGGCCTTTCCAATATTAGCAAGAAAATAATTGCATACACCTATTGACCGGTAATTGTTATAATATACATCTTGTATTGGACCGGTAGAAGTAGCCTCAACCTGGCCTTGCCCCGTATTCTGCCATGGTGCCGACCAAACAAACCCATCATCTGAGAGGCCATCCCACCAAACCAGGAAAGGCCCAAATCCTTCTCCCCGATTCAAGGTGGCATACACACCAGCTATACCTATTTTTACATCATTTTCATCTCTCCAGAAATTTTCAGATGCATAAGTATCCAACGGATTACGATTGATAAATTCTTTTTTACAACCTGCCACTGATATAATACATACCAGTGACAAAAAAATCTTATTTATATTTTTGACTAACATAATCGTAGTATTATAAGTTTAAAATTTAATTCTGGCTCCAAATGAAAGAATCCTGTTTTGAGGATAGTTTTGAAATGATGTATTTTGCCCTACACCAGGTGTTCTTTCAGGGTCTAAACCGGGATAATTAGTAAATACAAAAAGGTTATCTCCCGAGAAATAAAATCTTGCTTCGCTAATACCAATTTTTTTTGTTAGAGCAGCAGGAACATTATAGCCAACTTGTATATTTTTTATTCTTAAGAATGAGCCATCGCGAAGAAAGAAGGTAGAAGGACTACTGGTTATAGGTCCGCCATTATTCCAAACATAAAGAGCGGGTAAAGTATTGCTTTTATTTTGAGGTGTCCAGGCATCTCTCCAATCTTTGGTTGGGGCTGTACCTTGCGTGAACGGTTCTAATCCCCAACGCTGTACATATTGCTTTTGCCCTTCAACACCGTACAGGAAGGCTGTAAGATCAAAGTTTTTGTATGCGAGGTTGAGATTGAATGAATAATTAAACGAAGGATAAGCACCTTCAAAATATATCCTGTCATTGACGTTGATAACACCATCGTTATTTACATCGCGGAATTTTAGATCTCCGGGCTTAGTGCCAGCAGGGTGTGTTGCCGACTTGTTGATTTCCTCCTGGTCCTGAAATATACCTATCCAATCCCACAGCCAGAACGCCTGAAATTCCATCCCATCCTTATTGATGGTTGTGTTGTTAATTTGCGTATTTCCCCACCGTACAATTTCATTTTTAACTTTCTGAAGTATACCTCCGATACCATAACGCAAATCGCCAATATTGTTATTGTATTGCACATTCAGTTCAAAACCTGTATTGTTTAAAACACCATGGTTAACAGTAGGAGCAGTTACGCCTAAATATCCTTGTATTTGTGCACCGCGTAAAATATCAGAAGTTTTCTTTTTAAACCATTCTGCCGTAATGTTTAGTTTGTTTTTAAACAAAGCAATATCAGCACCAATATTCGTCATGTCAACAGTTTCCCATTGAATGTTTTTATCTACAAGAGCGGGGCGTATTGCTCCATTTATAGTAACACCTGTATTATCAATCGGGTAAATACTGCTAACGTTTAAATTATCCTGGTAAGGATAATTGCTCACATTATCCTGGTTGCCTAAGCGTCCCACAGATCCTCTTAATTTCAATTCTGACAGCCAATCTATGTCCTTCATAAATCCCTCCTGCGATATGCGCCATCCTGCTGAAACTGATGGAAAAGTGGCCCAACGATTACCTTCTGAAAACCTGGATGAACCATCTTTTCTAAAATTGGCTTCAAAAAGATATTTATTGTTAAAGCTGTAATTCAGTCTACCGTAAACCGACTGCATGGCCCATTCGCTTGAGGTACCTGCCGTGGTTTGCCCATCCAGGCCGCCTGCATTTAGTTCCCGGATTGTATTGTCCAGAAATCCACGTCTGTCACCCCTCAGTTGCTGGCTCTTAAAAAATTCTGATTGGACCCCACCCAGCAAAGTAAATGAATGGTTTCCGATCTCTTTATTGTAGGTTAATTGCGAATAAACAACAGGGTTTATGGTATTATTATCAATAATGTTTAAACCCGCAAGACCAACATCAAGATTTCCTGCGTATGCGCCAGTGTACCAGTTGTACATAGGTATTATAGGCCGAAAATCATTGGTCTTCTGAGAAAAATAGTTCACCCCGCCCCTTGTTTCCCAAACAAGTCCCTGAAGCGGTTTAATCCTTAGATACAAATTCGCAAGGATATTGTATGGCTGATCGTGGGCACGCACATGTTTTGCCACTGCAAACGGATTTTTGTTATGTCCGTTATAAGGATCACTATTATTCTGGACAAAGTTTCCAGGACTCCCGATAACTTCAGGACCATACATTGGCGCTTGTGTAATGGCCGCAAGATATTGCTCTGATGCTCCCTGGCGAGGATATCTCCTGTTGCCGTAATTCAGATTCGTGGTTAAACCAAATTCGATGTTTTTATTCACAACTGTATTTAATCCGAACTGCAGCGTGAATTTCTTAAACTCGAATCCTGCCATAACACCTGGTTGGTCTATATAGCCTATTCCAACATTAAAATTTGTACTGCCGCTTCCTCCATTGACACTTAAGTAATGGTTATGTGTACTAACAGTATTTAACAACAGATCCTGCCAATCAATGTTTGGATATTTTGCGGGATCAGTAGGGTTTCTATATAGATCAATAAAACTCTGCGGGTATTCCCGGCCGGCGCCGTTACGCAATCTGGCTTTATTAAACATTTCCATATACTCCACAGAATTGGTCACAAGATCAAGCAATCTTGTAGCCGATGTAATGCCAAGATTATAGCTGTACTCCATGGTCAGCTTACCGGAAACTCCTTTTTTGGTGGTAACGAGTATAACTCCATTGGCTGCCCTGTTTCCATAAAGAGCAGAAGAAGCTGCATCTTTTAAAACAGAAATTGAAGCAATATCATTTGGATTTAATACGGAAAGATTCCCCGGAATCCCATCAATAATCACTAACGGGGGGGTATTACCAAAGCTTCCCATTCCCCTTATCCGTATATTAATGGCTTCATTGCCCGGCTCACCCGAGCCTTCGATAATTTGTATGCCTGCAACCTTACCTTGCAATAATGAAGCAGGGTTTGTTACTACACGTTTGTTAAGTTCCTGGCCTGAGACTGTTGCCACAGCACCGGTTAAATTAGCTTTTCGTTGCGTACCATAACCCACAACAACAACTTCACCCATTTGCACCGAACTTGACTGCAATTGAATATTAATGGCAGAACGGTTTCCTACCCTCACCTCCTGGGTTTCATACCCAATTGAACTGATAAGAAGTGTTGCATTGGTTGGGACTGATATAGCAAAATTTCCACCTTCATCAGTTAACGTAGTAGTGGCATTGCCCTTAACCTGAACTGTAGCACCGCCCACAGCCGTGTCTTTTGCTGTTACTTTTCCCGTTATGCGTTGTTGTGCAAATAGAGTAGAGGAGCAAACGCTTAAAAAAAATAATAAGAAAAAACTGAAGCGGGGAGGGAATGAACCTTTAATAGAACGGTGTTTCTCCCATTGAAGTAAAGAAGGTTCCATAAACAAGCTTTTAGTGGTTATAAAAAAAACGAAAATTTTCGAAATAAAACGAAAGTATATCAAAAATATAACTTTGAAATCGATTTCCAAATTTTTTTTTTCTAACAGGTTGCTTACCTGTTGATTTCAAGGAAAAATTGTTTGAACGGGCTTTAAATATGACTATGTCTCAGATTTGCAATGGAGGAAATTATAGACTAACGAAAAGTTATTTGTTAATTTAGCGCACTTTCATGGAGAAGAAAAGAACTACCATATATCATATAGCAAGCGCATTAGGTATGTCAGCTTCCTATGTATCAAGGGCTTTAAATGGTCATCCTACTGTAAGTGAAAAAGTGAAAATGATTGTTAAGCAAAAAGCTACTGAATTAAATTACAAACAGAATTCCCATGCTGCAAACCTCCGACAGGGTTCTTCCAAAACCATTGGTGTGATTGTACCACAAATAAATCAAGGTTTTTTTTCGGAAGTTATAGCAGGCATAGAAGAGGCATGTTACGAAAACAACCATAACCTCATTATTTGCCAGTCACACGAGTCGATCAAGCAGGAAACTATCGCTATTGAAACATTGATACATCAAAATGTTGATTGCATATTAATTTCTGTTTCAGCAGAAACCAAAACTTCCGCACATCTTGAAGAAATAAAAAACCACAGGATCCACTTGATACAGTTCGACAGATGTATCGATACAATTGAAAGCTACAAAGTTCTGAATGATAACGAAGATGCATCTTATAAAGCCGTCAATCAACTGATTGGCGAAGGCTATAAGCGGATAGCTTTCATTGGAGGTCCTGAACATTTAAGCAATTTTACCAAGCGAAAGGAAGGTTACATAAAAGCTATGCAACATGCCAGACTCACCATTCCGGAGAATTATATCATCGTAAATGCTTTCACAAGAGAAAAGGCTATGGAGGCGTCAAAGGTTTTATTAACGGGAAAAGATCGGCCAGATGCATTTTTTGCAGTGTTTGATGCACAATCTTTAGGCGTTTTACAAGTAGCTAATTCTTTAAATATTCAAGTACCGCTACAACTTGGTATTTTCGGATATTCCAATGAAGCCTTTACTGAGTTTATCAAGCCGACCTTATCTTCTATAAATCAAAAAAGCAAACATCTTGGTAGGCTGACCGCAAACCTCTACTTTCAAAACATTTTATCGGGCAACGGTCAGGTTGAAAAGAACAGTACGATCATTATCAAAAGTGAAATCATCGTACGGGATAGTTCATTAAGATCTGTTATCAAGTAAATTCAAATTTCCAATTACATTTCACCTGGCCCTGTTTAAGATTCCATCTTTCGCTTTTTTTCATTTATTTTCGTTAGAAAAATTACAAACTCAGTTTTGAGATAAATATTAGTAATTTATTATTTTTCTTTAGCTTTAAACCACAATGCTTCCAAATCAAAGAAGGGATAAAATACTCGAACTATTAAAGGAAGATGGTTCCGCCAAAGTGATAAACCTGGCTAAAATTTTTAAAGTAACTGAAGTTACCATACGGCAGGACCTTGAAAAGTTGGAGAAAGATGGACTTGCTTTTCGGGAGCATGGTGGTGCGTATTTAAAGAATTTCGGAGACCAGGTAAAATCCTTTTCACTTGCAAACCAGGAGAATATTGATAAGAAGGAACTGATCGCAAAAAAATGTATGGAGTTTATAAAAAGTGGCGATACGATCATTTTAGATTCTGGTTCCACAACCACTGAGATTGCAAAAAAGCTCAAGGGCATAAAAAACCTTACTGTTATCACGAATGCTTTAAATATTGCTTTGATGTTAGGAGCAGAACCCGGCATTGAGGTGATTATGACCGGTGGTGAATTTAAGCCACCTACATTATCGCTGACAGGACAAAAAGCAGCAGATTTTTTTAAAGGAATTAATGTGCAAAAACTTTTTTTAGCCACGGCAGGCATATCGCTTAAATCAGGATTAACCTATCCAAGCATCAGTGATATTGTTGTGAAGAAAGCAATGATCGATGCAGCAGCTATTACTTACCTCGTTGCGGATTCAACAAAGATCGGGAAGAGTGCCTTTGCAAGTCTCGGCGCACTATCATTGATTGATTATATTATTACCGACGCAGGAATTGAAGAAAAGCATAAGGAAGTATTCAGGGAAAACGAAATAGAATTAATAATAGCAGAATAGAAGAAAATGACAGATAGTGAGCATGGGCGTCATCATTGGCAGCAGGGATTTTTTTACTGATAAATTTGTGGGGAATGCTCCATGTGTATGGAAGCAGAAAGGCTAAATTCTCCGACAAAAATTCAAGGAAGGTCCGGATGTATTTAAAAAATCCGGTAGTTAATCACACCCATTATTAAATAAAATAAAAAGAAATGATAATGGCCTGGTCTTCTTCTAAAAAATGCAGCATTATACTTTTCTTACTCATCGGTCTTCTTAATAAAAACCCAACTGCGCAGGAGCTACAAAGAGCATCACCTGCATCGTTAGGACTTTCAGCCAAACGGTTAAGCCGCATTGATACAGTCATGAACGAGTATGTGGCAAATGAAAAAATGCAGGGGATGCTTATGCTTGTTGCACGGCATGGCAGGCTAGCCTACTTCAAAGCTTTCGGTAAAATGGATATAGATGCCAATAAGCCAATGCAAACCGACGCCCTGTTCCGGATTGCTTCCATGACCAAGGCTATCACGTCTGTAGCGCTTATGACACTATATGAACAAGGAAAATTTCTTTTAACTGACCCTGTTTCAAAATATATTCCTGAATTTAAGAATCCGAAGGTTATAATTAAATCTCTGCATTCCGACAGCGTTATGCTCTTTCCGGCAAAGAGCGAAATAACCAT
>JACMKG010000418.1 GCA_014380255.1 Prolixibacteraceae bacterium
AAAATGAATGAAAAAAAAACTATTTTTGTGCCACTTGTGTATCGGTTTTACCACGGTATATAAGGGCTGTTAGCTCAGCTGGTTTAGAGCATTACCTTGACAGGGTAGGGGTCACTGGTTCGAATCCAGTACAGCCCACAATATTTAAAAGCCGCAATTGATAATCAATCAGTTGCGGCTTTTTTTTGTTGGTTGAAAATCGCACCGCTTTTGCCCATCAAAGGAAAATCGTTGTAGCCTTAAGACATGATTCTCATGTCTTTCAACATCCGGCCTCAAAATACAGTTTATCATTTGGTCATCTACTCAGAAGTGATAGGCAAGTTATACATTGGTTGTTAGAAAATGGTTAGAAGATGGTTCGTGTAGCATTGAACGACCTTCGAACAACCTTCGAACGACCTTCGAATCACCTTCGAACGATCATCGAATGTTTGAGATCTACAAGACACATCACTCAGCCAGATCTTACATGTGCAAGGAAGCCGTTGGAAGGTAAAAAGGTGAGAGAATCGGATCTTTTACCTCGGAAAAAGAAGATAGGTTTTAGGCATATAACCAGGATTGAAACTGATTGTATTCGTAGTTGTGTTTTTAGATTCGCCAATGTCCTATTTGATCTTTTTCAGCAAAATACATCTAGGAAAGATCTCAGCGGGATCAGAAAGATTTAATGAGAATTTATGAAAAGATGACTCAGCGCTTCGGGCTACTGAAAACACTCTTTTGCAGCGATTGAAGTGATTCATAAAGCATGCTGAGGCAACTTCTTATTTCAGGATGGAGCGTTCATTGATTTCCATGAATTAACCTTTTGTATCTTTTACACAACTCAATGACAGATCGGCCATTATTCCTTTCCTGGCATGGCATTAAATTGTATTTCAAATGACGTATTCTTAGATAAGTTTCTATTTTTGTATCCTATGGGATAATCATAACATGAACTATTATTTCATAATAAAGCCTGATATACACTCGATCTATGAAAAGTAATGTAAGAGTAGGGTTGATCCTTTATTTTTTCCTGGGATTCATTTCCATAAGTCAAGCGCAAGGAATTCAGCGACCGGAAATCTGGGGAATAGCAAAAATGACTTTTTTGGTCAGCGATTACAACCTCTCGCGTGATTATTACGACAAGTTCCTTGGGTTTAACGAAGCTTTCTCCTACCCCTCTGAGCGTGGAAAAGTCCTTTCCTTTAAAGTGAACGATCGTCAGTTTCTGGAGTTTGTCGAAGACTCTCAGGCCAAGGAGAAAAAACGAATGGTTTCTGTCTCATTCGAGACTCCCCAGGTGGAGCAGATGCGTAAATACCTTGAGTTGCAGGGCCAGGAAGTACCTGATAGAACCACCATCGATGGTGCTGGTAATGAAGTTTTTTCGATAGTCGATCCCTATGGAAATCGCATTGAATTCATCCAATGGAAGGAAAACAGCCTGCATCAATTATCAAAAGGCAAGTATATATCTGATCGGCGGATTTCGAAACGGATCCATCACGTGGGACTGTATTCTACCCAAATCGTTGACAACGATCCTTTCTATGTGGGAATTCTGAAATTTATAGAAGTGATGCGCTACCCGGATGATAAAACCGTGGCCCCCTTCATGCTGTACCTGGGTATGGGTGATTGTGTGGAAAATATTGAGTTCTATCCATTAGCGGATCAGAACTTCAATCATCCCTGTTTTTTAGTCGACGACATGCAGGAAACCGTTTATACCCTTAAGGAGCGCCGTACAACCCAGAATATGAGTAAGCCCATGATCGGGAAAGGGAGAAAATGGATATTAAATATAACTACTGCTGATCAAACTAAGGTGGAATTCACGGAAGCCCATTGTGTACGGTGAAGATTATATCAGCATGAAATTTTAAAAATTAGAAATGAAAGACGACTCATTCTCACGTAGAAGTTTCATTAAAGGAACCCTTGGAACAGGTTTGGTGGTAGCAGGCGCAGGACTTTTACCTTCTTGCTCGCTTTTCCGGTTATCGAAATCAAGTGTTGCTTATGATGCCAAAGGATTGCCGACCACTCTGTTGGGTAAAACCGGAGTAAGGATTCCTCGTATGGCCATGGGTCTGGGAAGTCGTTTTTGCAACATACAGGACGCTGAAGAATCTTTCAAAATCCTACATTATGCCTTAGACAACGGGTTGTATTACTGGGATACAGCCTGGGTTTACGAAAACACCAAATTGGGTGTTATCAGTGAAGTCCGGTTAGGAGAGGTTATCAAGAGCCGGCGGGATGAGATCTTCCTTTCTACCAAGGTAACAAGCCGTGACCCCAACGAGGCGATGCGCCAAATTGAAACAAGTCTTAAACGCTTGCAGACGGACCATTTGGATATGTTGAAGATTCATGATATTCAGTCAGAGGCCGATGTGGCCAAGGTGAGTGAAAAAGGAAATTTGATTGATATCCTGCATCGGATGAAAGAGCAGGGAATATGCAGGTTCATTGGTTTTTCGGGTCATTCAGATGCTAGGGCTATGAAAAAGATGGCTGAGCGGGGTGATTTCGACAGCATGCTCATGGCCATGAATCATTGGGACAGTGGAAAGAATCCCCAGCCCAGGCAGGAACTGGCTGTTCAGGCAGCAAAAGCCACGGGCATGGGAGTGATGTTAATGAAAGTGATCCGTCCCAAAGAAACGATCAAAGGGATTGATCCCAGGGATTTGGTCCGTTATGCCCTGTCACTCAAAGGACCTGACGGTATTGTTGTAGGCATGGACAGCATGGAAGTGGTAAAATCAAATATTCAGCTATTGAAAGAATTCAAGCCAATGGACGAGCTGAAAATGAAAGAGATGGCCGAACAGTTGACTCCATTTTTTAATCACCAGAACCTTCCATGGATGAATCCCGACTATTGTGACGGGAATTGGGTTTAAATATCCATGAAGTGGCAATTTGGAATTAATAGTCAACTAACATAACTAAGACCAACCTGTATGAAAATATCACTGTCCCTTATTCTGATTGTTTTGTTCTTTTTCAGTGCCAGTGCCAAACCAAAGGAATATGATCTGAAGAGTTTTCCTAAGGGCCAGACACCGCAGGAAATTGGCACCCGCATTGCTGAAAAGTTCCTGCATACGGCACATTCCCGGTACGGCAATACGCGTCCTGACACGAAGCCCACTCAAATTACTTA
>JACMKG010000419.1 GCA_014380255.1 Prolixibacteraceae bacterium
ACCTGCATAGATACTTTATACCATTGAAAACTAAGCCCGATCAGAAGTCCTACTTTCAATATTTCCAATGTGCCAAAGAAGATGTGAAGAAGAGACTTTTCGAGTGTCTGTCCTTCGAGAATCAGTTCCACCCTGTTGTTCAGCGCTGGAAGTATAAAGGCTGTTTGTATAAAGAGTATCAGGAGGAGCAGCAAAGAGATGATGGTGCGGCCTTCCAGCCTGATTTTGGAAATGGATAAATATAACAAGGCGTATAGGCCTATGAAAACCCATTCTGAACGGTTTAATGCTGTGAATATCTTCCTACCAATACTTAATCCGATTGGAAGAGTGACTCCTTCAGCCCTGAATTTAAGCCATGCTTCCATGAAACTAATGGAACTTACATAGCCCGCCCAAAAGATTAGCACCGCGATGATTGCAAATAGTCGTCCTTTCATATGCTGTCGAATCTGTTTAATACTGCTTTATGGTCTTTTATTTTATCGGCCAACGATTGGATTGATTGGCTGTTAACCAACGTAAACATGGCATCCCTTACCTGGGAATAGTCATCGTGGATGGGGCATGGCTTTTGGTCATCACAGTGTTTTAATCCGAACCCACATTTGGCAAAGTACTCTTTGCCCTCCACGGCCTCTATCACTACCAATAAAGTTAACGGGTTTGTTGGCTGATCAAAGTAAAAACCTCCTCCACGGCCTTTCATCGAAGATATAAATCCGGCACGTGCCAGTTTCTGCATCACCTTGGCGGTGAAAGGTACAGGGGAGTCAATCTTCTGGGATATTTCCTTAAATCCGGGTCTTTTCCCTTGCATGTTCTGGATATATACATACACCAAAGACCTGATGGCGTATTCTGTTGTTTTTCCCAGCATAGCATCTTTATTTAAGATTTTCAATCCTAAAGGATTGTGCTCGTTCGATTTTTAGCCATACAATTGTAAAGGTAAGCATTAATTTCATAAAAGGACGTATAGGTCTTTTATTTATTAATGCATGGTGATGAAGCCGCATGAGTATCCGGTAATCCACAAGGAATAGTTTAAAACTAATTGAATGGTAATTTAAACAGCATAAAGACAGTTGGCTGGAAATGAATCATTTCTGTGAACAGAGCAGCCTGATGCATGTCATATATTTTGAAATCTTGCATTTATCCATCTAAATGAAATCTGTTTAGACAGGAATAAGAAAAATGATCGAGAGCAAGGAAATCTGAGTCATTATAATATTCTCTTGTCCTGAAATAGGAAAGTTTTTGTCAATCCTTTTCAGGACAAGAGGGTAAACTGCAGTTTTTTATTTAATACCTGAATATGGCAGCAAGGCCTGATTCGGAAGGCATTTTTTCGGGAGGAAGAATCATTACCTGGCCTCCCATTTTAGTAACCAGTTCACTCATGTCGTCGAGCAGGTCATCAATTTTTGGATTTTCAAGATCTCTGCGTTGAATATTCCCTGACGTCATATTGGTAATCCGGGCAGCAATCATGCGATCGGCTTCTACCAGAAGGGTATCTACTCTTCCTTCAACAGCGGCTACGGCAATATCATCTATGTCATCACTTCCTTTTCCGTGAGCCTTTGCCTGGTGAAACTGGTTCACAACCTTGTCCAGTTTATTGGTGTATTCAGGTTCCATGATTTGCCAGGCCATGGTATTCAGCTGTTCAACAGAAAGGGCGCTGGGGTTAACTGTGATCCCATCTTTTAGCAAATAAGGGTTTTTGCTCACCTTGTGGAACAGGTTATGGTGTTCGGGCAATGCGGCCAGGATCATCGGCCAGCCTGAAGGCTTGGAATATCTCTCTTCCGCTACGTTGGCTACTACTCTGAAAAAGCGCTCGGCATCC
Source organism: Prolixibacteraceae bacterium (assembly GCA_014380255.1). Next base: position 1,859 of record JACMKG010000419.1, read on the forward strand.
TTTTCCATTTCATCCTTACGGTCACCTCCCAATCCATGAATGGAGGCCGTACCCCTTTGCGTATTGCCATAAGATCCTATTGGTGACTGCCTACCGGTTAATTCCTCCCCAAGTGCTTCTACCAGGTTTTTAGGCACATCCTCGACCAGTTCCACCTCGTTGAGCGAGTGACGGTTGCCCTCGTAAATGCGGTAGTCGTGCTGATTGATAGCCAAAACATGGTAATGATCGACTGATTGAATATATTGCCTTAACGGCTTGGTATGGAAGCTGTCGGCAACCATGGCCAGTTCACTCACGGGTTCATGCAGATTTACCACTTCAAATATCCCATCAGCACTGAAAACAGCCAGTCCGTTAAGGGTATGATTCCACAGCTCATTGTCACCAATCAGCGTTTCCATTGGTTCAATGTATTTTTGAACCACATCGGGGGTATACTTTTTCAAAAGCGATTCCTCCATTTGTCGTACCAGGTTTTTATACCTGATAGGATTCTGTTGCTTTTCTGGGTGTATTCGATAAGTGGGCATGTAAAGTGACAGGCATATACTCTGTTCAGCAGACAATAGGTCTTGAATCAATTCTCTTGTAAGTAATTTCATGTGTTTCCTCCTTAATTCGTTTCAATGGAAATTATTGATAGATGATGAATGTGTTTATATCAGATTAAAAGTGAACAGCACAATCGCTTTTTGTACTTTGTGAGACCTATTGGTAACTGTCTGGTGCAAAGGTTGGATTGTGCTGTGTTTCCCTCAAACTCATTGCTAAGTACCGAGGGAAATATTGAATATCATCTTCGAGCCATCAGGAGCAATGGAGAAGACTTGCAGCATTCCTTCCCGGGCCGATAGCAGGGAGGCGTCAAAGTCGCCCTGGCTATTGATGGGTTTGCTGTTGATATAGGCAATGACGGTACCCTTGGGAATACCCATCTGATCGAAGAAACCTCCTTGTTTTACTTCGGATACGACCATTCCCGACTGGATGCCATAATATTCTTTCTGCTCGGCTGAAAGGGGAGTAAGGGTTATACCCAGCTTGGCGTAGGTATCCTCGAGTGATTCATTGCCCCGGGCTACGGCCTTTTGTTCGGGTTCATCCTTTAGCTTGGCAGATACTTTATTAGCCTTGCCATTGCGCAGGTAGCCCAGTTCAATCACATCACCGGGCCGGCGTCTTGCAATACGTTCCGAGAATTCGGCTGACGAGTTGAGCTGCAATCCATCGATGCTCTGTATAATATCCCCTTCCTTCAGTCCGGCTGCTTCTGCTGCACTTCCATCCATCACATTGGTGATATAGACCCCGTTGACAGAACCGGGCGTGATGCCCTGTTGCTTCAGGTAATACTCTTCGCCTGAAGGAGAAGGGAAAGCTACCCCGAGCACTCCGCGCTTAACGGTGCCAAACTCCCTTAAATCATCGAGTATCTTGCGGGCCAGGTTTACCGGGATGGCAAAAGCATAACCTGCATAACTTCCTGTCTGCGAAGCAATGGCACTGTTGATTCCAATCAGCTCACCATTGGTATTGACAAGAGCTCCTCCGCTGTTGC
>JACMKG010000420.1 GCA_014380255.1 Prolixibacteraceae bacterium
GGGGGTGAATGAGCAAAGAGGATATCTGGAGTATAATCAAAGTAGTATAAATATGATTTTATTCAGGAAAGTCTTTAAATGAATAAACTATTTTTCGCACCTTAAATTAAGAAAGACACGATGAAAAGAATTGTTATTTCGATAGGATTGATAGTTGCCCTGGCTTTTGGCAGTCAGGCCCAGAATGTCAGCAAAGGAAAAGTAATTGTTGAAGAAAAAGGCAAAGGTTTCTACAGCGAATCTATACTAAAAGATGTAACGGCTGTTGAAGAAAAACTGACAGATAAAGAGCCTTACAAGCGATTTGTGATGGATCAGTCGGGCATGGATTTACCAAACGATCCTTCCCTGTATAAAACCGTTTGGAGCAATCCCACCGAGTCGCAGGGGAATGCAGGAACCTGCTGGAGCTTTTCAACCACTTCCTTTTATGAATCGGAAGTATTGCGTCAGCATGGAAAGAAAGTAGAAATCTCGGAGATCTATTCAGCCTATTGCGAGTACATTGAAAAAGCACGCAGGTATATGGAAAAAAGAGGAGATTCCGAATTCTCGGAAGGATCGGAAGGCAATGCCTTGGCCCGTATTATGAAGATCTATGGCGCCATGCCCCAGGAAGCCTATACGGGGTTAATCCATGGACGTAAATTCCACAGTCATGCCAAGATGATGGAAGAGATGGAAGCTTTTCTGAAATCCATGAAAGCATCCAATGCCTGGAATGTTGAATACGGAATTGAAACTATCAAGGCGATTATGAACCATTATATCGGGGTTCCTCCCACTGAATTTATGGTAGAAGGCAAGAGCTATACACCCCAGACTTACCTAAAAGATTACCTGAAAATCAATCCGGATGACTTTGTAGAGATTCTCTCATACAAGCAGGAACCCTACTGGCAGCAGGTGGAATACAAAGTGCCCGACAACTGGTGGCACAGCAAGGATTATTACAATGTGCCGCTCAATGATTTTATGGATGCCGTTAAGCAAGCCATTAAAAGTGGATACTCTCTCAGCATCGGTGGTGATGTGTCGGAAACAGGCTTTAGCCGTGAAACCAACTGCGCGATGGTGCCTGACTATGATATTCCTTCAGCGTATATTAACGAAGATGCCCGCCAGTTCAGGTTCTCCAATGAAACAACTACCGATGACCATGGCATGCAGCTGATTGGTTACCTGGAAAACTATAAAGGAAAGGGAAAAGATTGGTTCCTGATTAAGGATTCAAGTTCAGGATCAAGAAATGTGGATCAAAAAAGCGGCAATTTTGGCTATTACTTCTTTCACGAAGATTATATCAAGCTTAAGATGATGGGCTTTACTGTTCACAAGGATGCGGTAAAGGATCTTTTGAAGAAATTTAAATAGAATGATAAGGGCTCTGCGAAAGTGGAGCCCTTATCAATTCCTACATAATAAGACCATATAACTAATCGCTTTTATTTAGGCCCATTTTATACAAATTTATTAGAAGCCAGACATTGTAAAAGAGGTATAAAGGAAGTATATTAATTAATATAATAATTTTATTATATTAATGAATAAGAGTATTTGTGATTGAATAAAAACAATGACCTTTATCATATACAGACTTAACGAACTATTAATCAATTACATCAAAAGCAAATATTTTTATCCTTATTTAGATTGATTATAAATAGTCGTTTGTGTTTTAAAAAAGAAAATCCCTTTAACCAACTTCCCTAAACATCAGTAGATTTGCAATTCGTTTCGAAATCCAGACAGCCGAGAGATGGAAGAAAAGATGTTACATGATGGTGTTGTTCAGCAGGTTTCAGATAATAAAATAACAGTAGTTATCATTAATGCTTCAGCCTGTTCTTCATGTCATGCGAAGGGAGCATGTCTCGCTTCAGATATGAAAGAGAAAGAAATTGACATTGTTCGTTTTTCAGGCGAATATCATATAGGTCAACATGTAAATGTTATAGGAACTGCTTCTCAAGGCATGAAAGCAGTGTTATTCGGCTATCTACTACCGTTCCTGCTGGTTTTAACAACACTCTTTGTTAGCATTTCCCTGACTAAAAATGAAGCTTTGGCGGGCTTATTATCCCTGTTAACATTAATACCCTATTACGGAATTCTTTATTTTTTCAAGGGATACATTAAACGCTCTTTTGAATTTGAAATTAGTGCAATTATTAACCCAACAGCATGAGCACGATTATTCTATATACAGTATTAATTCTTAGTATTATTGGTATCCTATCGGCCATCATTCTATACTTTGTGGCTCAAAAGTTCAAGGTATTTGAAGATCCGCGCATTGATGAAATAGAGGCAACATTGCCCGGAGCTAATTGTGGCGGCTGTGGCTATGCCGGTTGCCGGGCCTTTGCCGATGCCTGTGTAAGCAAGGGAGAGCTAAGCATACTTTTTTGTCCGGTTGGTGGAAATGATACCATGGGAAGTGTGGCTGACATTCTGGGCATTGTGGCCGTAAAAAAGGACCCACGGGTTGCTGTATTAAGATGTAACGGAAGCTGTGAGTTCAGGCCTAAAACCAATGTTTTTGATGGAGCTGTATCGTGTGCCATTGCCTCTTCGCTCTATAGTGGGGATACCGGTTGTCAATACGGTTGCCTGGGATGCGGTGATTGCGTGGTTGCATGCGACTTTGATGCCATTCACATGAACCCTGTCACAGGGCTTCCTGAAGTGGTAGATGACAAATGTGTAGCTTGTGGTGCCTGTGTGAAGGCCTGCCCCAAAACATTGATAGAACTGCGTAAAAAGGCCCCTAAAGACCGAAAGATTTATGTGGCCTGCCGGAATGAAGATAAAGGTGGAATTGCCCGTAAATCGTGCAGTGTGGCCTGTATTGGCTGCAGCAAATGTGAGAAGGAATGTAAATATGACGCTATCATTATTGCCAATAACCTGGCTTTCATAGATTCAGACAAATGTAAGCTTTGTCGTAAATGCGTTTCTGTTTGTCCAACCAATTCCATCATAGAGTTGAATTTCCCACCACGAAAGGTTGCTGTTGAAGAACCAGCTGTTGCTGTGGCAGAAAAAGTCAAAGAGGTTATAGTAAAGAATCCTTTGGAGTCAGGAACTTCTGAAATCTAAATTACGAGGAGGTATATCGTGTTAAAAACATTCAAAATAGGAGGAGTTCATCCGGCTGAGAATAAGCTTTCAGCCCAAAAGCACATTGAGGTGCTTGCTCTTCCAAAATCAGTATTTATTCCCGTAGGCCAGCACATCGGGGCGCCTGCTGAAGCCATAGTCCAAAAAGGAGAAAAGGTAAAAGTTGGCCAGCTGATAGCAAAGTCCTCAGGCTTTGTTTCTGCCAATATCCATTCTTCTGTATCAGGAACTGTCAAAAAGATCGAAACCGGACCAGACACTTCCGGGTACAACAAAACAGGTATTTACATCGATGTAGAAGATGATATCTGGGAAGAATCGATTGACCGCAGCCCCGAGGTAAAGACAGAATTCAACCTTGATTCTGCAGCCATCCTGGCTAAGATACAACAGGCAGGTATTGTGGGTCTGGGAGGAGCTACTTTTCCTACCCATGTAAAACTGACACCCCCCAAGGGTATGAAAGCGGAAGTATTGCTGATTAACGGGGTAGAATGTGAGCCTTACCTGACTTCAGATCACAGGATGATGCTTGAACACGGGGCTGAAGTGGTAGTAGGCATTCGTCTGCTGATGCAGGCCATGAATGTAAACAAGGCCTTTGTAGGCATTGAAAACAACAAACCCGATGCCATTGCCCAAATGGAAAAGCTATGCAACCCATACACCAATATATCAGTAGTTCCACTTAAAGTAAAATATCCCCAGGGTGGTGAAAAGCAATTGATCAAGGCAGTAACCGGCCGCGAGATAGCCTCAGGGGCATTGCCCATTTCAGTGGGAGCTGTAGTTACCAATATTGCAACCACTTTTGCCGTGTATGAAGCGGTGCAAAAGAATAAGCCACTGTTTGAACGTGTAGTGACAGTCACCGGTAAATCTGTTAAGAATCCCTCCAACTATAAAGTGCGCATCGGAATCCCCATTAGCCAACTCATTGAGGCAACCGGCGGGCTTCCGGAGAACTGCGGAAAGATAATCAATGGCGGACCCATGATGGGAAAGGCTGTTACCAATACTGAAATACCAGTTACCAAAGGCACATCCGGAGTTTTAATGTTGCCTGATAATGA
>JACMKG010000421.1 GCA_014380255.1 Prolixibacteraceae bacterium
ATAAGCAAGGTGACAATACGTTTATTTCACTACGAATAATTAGTTAACCTTTTGTCGAAACACTTTTGATAATTCCACTACTTCAAAAGTAGTATAAATGATATAAAGCAATAAAAAATTTATCAAAAATATCTTTGCATGCTCTTTATTCAAAAATGCATAAGTGATGGCTAAGGCCAGGTAAAAAAACATTTTCAGAAAACTGGCAGCCATATAATGGGCCGTAAACCTTGCATTCGACTGAGCTGCGGTTTTTAACAAATAAAAATGGACAAGGTTTGTCACCCCAAAAAAAAGCAAGGGCAGCACGGCCAATATGCTTCGATAAAATGAACTCATAAATGCGGCATACAAAACAACCCCCAGCATAAAAACGATGATGGTCAGGATACTGGATTTGATAAGAAAGTTTTTCATACGCTCACAAACAGTAAAGTTATTATTTTGCTGCAATTATTAATCTAGCTCCTACAAAAACTTGCGGATTACATGATAAATCGCCCCGGCTACCGAGAGAATCATTAACCCAAGGGTAAACCCGGGAAAACTGAGTTCAAGCCACTGGTCGATTTTCCAACCTACAAACACTCCAAAAGCCATGATGGCAATCATCTCGAAAGCCAGGTTGGAATAACGGATGAAATCATCCAGCTTTTTCTTATTCTTAGGAAACTTATCTGGTTTCATGGGTTACTGTTTCATCACTCATGGTGCATGTTCCCATAAAGAATGCTCCGGGTTCAATGGATAGCCTTCCGGTTACCATATCCCCTGAAACCACGGAAGAGGCCTTCAGGGTAAGCAATTCTGCTATGAATAATTTACCCTTTTGAGTGCCTGCAATCTCACAGCTTTTACATTTGATATCTCCCTCCACTTTGCCTGATGCACCAATCACAAGTCTTCCTTTGGATTCCAGATTGCCTGTTAACTCACCGTCAATTCGTATATCCCCATCCGAAATAAGCTCTCCGCTTATCTTCGTCCCCGCTGCAATCAGGTTAATCACCTGTATACTGGTCACATTATTTTCTTTTGCCATAATTTACGTGTGTTGAACAAACTTCAAATATAATAAAGGTTCGCAAACATCCCGGCATTGCTTCGTTGAACTGAAAGATAAAAATAAAAAACGTGTTTCTTTTTAGGGAAACACGTTTTAAATATTTTTTAGTGTGCTGCTATTTTTAAACGAAATGATAAAGGAAAGTGATGTTCCCTTCAAAGGCTGGCTTTCGGTTACCTTCAATTTCCATGGCGATGTCCAGCTTAATTTTTGAAATACCGCGCAGGTTAGAGACCGAATTCAGTTTAACCCTGGTTCTTATCTTGCTGTTGACCAGCACCGGCTGAGAGAACCTGAAGGATTCAATTCCATAGTTGACCAGCATTTTGATGTTTTCAACCTGGATAATCTGGTCCCACATATAGGGAAGCAGCGATAAGGTTAGATAACCGTGGGCGATGGTACTTCCAAAAGCACCTTCTGTCTTGGCCCTTTGGTCATCTACATGGATCCATTGATGATCAAAAGTGGCATCTGCAAATTTATTGATCTGCTCCTGAGTGATGGTCAAAAATTCGGACACTCCCAATTCCTGTCCCACCAGATTTTCAAAGTCCTCGTGGCTTCTAACAATTAATTTTCCCATAGCCGGTTGTATCAGGTTTAATTCAATTCACTCTAATTCTTCGGATCGTAGGCCCATTTCAGAAAAACAGTTCCCCAGGTAAATCCGGCCCCGAAAGCAACCAGGATGATATTATCCCCTTTCCGGAGTTTACTTTCATAGTCGTACAGGCACAGGGGGATTGTTGCAGCAGTGGTATTCCCGTATTTCTGAATATTTACCATGACCTGTTTTTTGTCGATTCCCATCCTGCGGCCTACGGCATCAATGATGCGCATATTGGCCTGATGAGGAACCACCCAGGCCAGATCTTTGGCCGTTATCTGATGCTTTTGCATCATCTCGACGGCTACATCGGCCATGTTGGAAACAGCCGTTTTAAAGACCGTCTGTCCTTCCTGATATACAAAATGCTCATCATTATCGATGGTCAGATAGGAAGCAGGTCTTAATGATCCACCGCTTTTAATCTGCAGGTACTGTGCTCCGCCCCCATCCACACGGTTGATGTGATCAATCACCCCAAGGCCTTCGGTGGTAGGTTCCAGTAATACAGCCGCGGCGCCATCCCCAAACAAAGGGCAGGTGGTACGGTCTTTATAATTGGTAATGGAGGACATCATATCAGCGCCTAAAACAATCACTTTTTTATATTGCCCGCTTTCCACAAATTTGGCTCCCGTAGTCAGGGCGTACACAAATCCGGAACAGGCAGCCGTCAGATCGAAGCTCCATGAATTGACTAATCCGGCCTTGTAACTGATAATATTTGCAGTAGCAGGCAGTGGACTGTCCGGAGTTATCGTGGCACAAATCAACAGATCAATCTCTTCGGGTTTGGTTCCTGTTTTGCTTAACAGGTCTTTAATGGCCGCAACCCCCATGTCGGAGGTAGCCATTCCTTCTCCTTTTAAGATACGGCGTTCTTTAATACCAATACGCTGCATGATCCATTCATCGGAAGTTTCAACCAATGTGCTAATTTCCTCATTGGTTAAACGATACTCAGGAAGAAATGCTCCAATGCCTGTAATTGCAGCATGAATATTATTCATAAATAAATATTTTAATCAAATTTGTCATCATGACCCTTCGTACTAGTGAAAGATCAAAAAACTAAACTGTAATAGGAAATTTAAATGCTGCGCAATATAGGATGAAAATAACTATAAGCAAATAAATCAGACTTCAGAAGCCTGACTTATTTTGATACAATCAATTAAATTGTACAAATATAAAAGGGAAAGAAAATATATGATCAGAAATTAAAACTTCTGATCATATATGCCAGTTATTATACTGTAACATCTTTTTCGATTGCTAACTTGCCTCTGTAATATCCACATTCAGTACATACAGTATGATATTTTACAGTAGTACCACAATTTGAACAACTAGCCAGAGTAGCAGGTGTAGCTTTGTAGTGTGTTCTTCTTTTGTCTCTGCGGGTTTTCGAAACCCTGTGCTTAGGATGTGCCATTTTAACTTTATCTTTATTCGTTATCTAATAATTTCTTTAAATCCTTCCAAACAGGGTTGTCTACTTCATCTTCCCTGACCATGTATTTGTTCAGCTTTTCAATCATTTCCGGATCACAGGTTGAATTCCCGTTCTCATCATCGGGATGAACCTTTTTAATCGGAACAGCCAAACCAATAAATTCGTAAACCAGCTGAGCCACATTTAGCTGATAATCGTCCGGGCTTATCCAGATCAGATCATCCCCTTCAATATTTTCACGTTCCCCCAGCCTTACAAAAAGGCGCTCTTTGCTTTCAATGGGCTGATCATACATCTCCAGACACAGGTCGCACTGAACGCGAACACTCCCTTTGATGTCAAACCAAAAAGTCATCAAGGAACTTTGCTTATCCAGGGTTACACGAACATTCACGGTACCCTCATCCACAAGCCCTCCGGCAAATTCTCTGAAGAACTTGTCGTCTGCTACAAATTCAAAAACATGCTTTCCAATAGAAAGCCCTTTGAATGCAATGTTATAGTGTGATAAAATGCTCATTGCCTGAAAAAAGTTTTGCAAAAGTATAAAAAATACCCAAACGTGAAAAATATATTGATTTTTTTAACATCCATCACTCTGAAAAAAGCTTTAACTCAATAATTTATTCGTAACCAACGATATAGACTCCCCTGAATTGTTAATAACTTATCCTTTCTGGAGCACAATCCTAAACGTTGTACCTTTATTTAACTCGGATTGTTTCAAAAAGATCTTGCCTTTATGATAATTTTCCACAATTCGCTTGGCCAGAGACAGTCCTAAGCCCCACCCTCTTTTCTTGGTAGTAAACCCGGGCTGAAAGACTGTTTTATGGTAGGCTTTGGAAATTCCTTTGCCTGTGTCGCTCACATCAATAACTACCTGGCTTCCTTTTTCTACCAGGGAAATGTGAATGGCCCCGCTGTTATTCATTGCATCAATGGCATTTTTACACAGATTCTCAATCACCCAGCTAAAAAGAGCCGCATTTAACGGAACTTCAGCCATGGTCTGATCATCAAAATCAAGGATAAACTTAACCTTGGCCGACGAGCGGGTCTTCAAGTAAGAGACCGTCGAGCGGATGGTCTCGGCCACATCGGTCATCAGCAACTCGGGCACTGAACCGATCTTTGAAAAGCGTTCGGTGATCTTTTCCAGCCTTTGG
>JACMKG010000067.1 GCA_014380255.1 Prolixibacteraceae bacterium
AATACCCCAACTTCAAGGATGATCCAAAAGGGAATATCGCGTATCGGACGTCCGATGGCTGATGTGACTACCGCCATTGAGAATGTGGGTAACCTTGAAGTTTCCAAGCTGGAAAAAGGACTTCCCGTATTGGCCAGTGTTGCAGGGGGCGCCCCTATGTTGGGTTTCCTTGGAACGGTAACCGGTATGATCGAAGCCTTCTATGACATGGCAAATGCCGGAAACAATATCAATATCACCTTGTTGTCATCAGGTATATACCAGGCGATGGTAACTACGGTGGCAGGGTTGATTGTTGGTATTACCGCCTATTTTGCCTACAATATCCTGGTATCAAATGTTGAAAAGGTGGTCTTTAACATGGAAGCAGCCACTTTGGAATTCATGGACATGTTAAACGAACCTGCAAAATAGAAAGACATTATGGCTTTAAAACGTCGCAATAAGGTAGAAGTAAGCTTTAGTATGGCTTCGATGACAGACATCGTCTTCCTTCTGTTGCTTTTTTTCATGATCACATCTACCCAAGTAGCACCTAATGCACTTAAGCTGTTGTTGCCTCAAAGCAACAATCAAACCATTGCAAAGGCCATTACCACTGTTTCGATTACTGCTGACCTGAAATACTTTATCAACGATGAAGGGGATATAAGGAGAGTTGCCTTTACTGAAATTGAACCTTTTATGCAAAGTGCTAAAAAAGATAACGAAGAGACCTATATTTCACTTCATGCTGACAAATCGGTTCCAATTGAACATGTTGTCAGTATAATGAACATTGCAAAACGTCTCGAAATTAAAATGATTCTTGCCACCGCACCAGAAGAATAATGGATTATTTAAAAGAACATAGAGCAGGTTTAATTGGGACAATCATTACGCATGCCGTGATATTGCTCCTGTTGATGCTTTTTGGCTTTTTTACACCCCTTCCCATACCCGGCGAAGAGGGTATTTTAGTGAACTTTGGAGACATGGAAACAGGCTTTGGGGCCGAAGAACCTGCTCCGGGAGAATCGTCTCCTCAGCAGGCCAGAGAGGAAGTAAAGGCTGCTGTCAATGCGGCTGCACCACCCGCTCCTGCCAAAAGAGTAGAGGCTCCTGCTGATAAAGAAGAATTGCTGACCCAGGAATATGAGAAAACGGCTGCTCTGGAATCTGCCAAAAAGAAGGTAGAAGCCAAGAAGACCAAAGATCCGGAAGAAGAAAAGATTCTGCGTGAAAAGAGAAGGCAGGAGCAAGTAGCGAAACAACAACGTGAAGAAACCGAAAGACTTCGGCAGGAAGAATTAACCCGTCAACGGAAAGAGGAAGAACAAAGGCTGGCACGTGCTGCCGAGGAACAACGCAAAGCCGGTGAAATTAGCAGTCGGGCAAAGAATGCCTTTGGCGGGAACGGTAAAGGTACTGCCGATTCAAGAAGCACCTCGCAAGGTGTAACTTATGGCGGTGGAAACCAAGGTAGCCCGGAGGGCGCTGCCAATGCTGATAAATACGGCCCGGGTAACGGCGCTGGAAATGGTACTTCGTATAGCCTTGACGGACGAAGCGGATTATCATTACCTAAACCTGTATACACTGAAAATGAAGATGGGATAGTCGTTGTCCAGATTACCGTCGACAAGAATGGAGCAGTCACCAAGGCCGAACCCGGGGTTAAAGGATCCAATACGGCTAATCCCCAATTGATTGCAGCAGCCCGTAAAGCAGCCCTTAGTGCCAGGTTCAATGCCGATCCCAATGCCCCGGCTTTCCAGGTAGGCACAATTACTTACCGGTTTGTGCTTGATTAAACTCCGCTTACCTGGCCCAGGTAATAATTGATAGTCTTATGAATTGAAATTACAAAGATATTGTCATCCGGTCATAGAGGATGGCGAACAGTTTCTACCCTATACAAATGTTTTAAATAGATGATTAACGAGAAATTAGATGCCCAACTCCTGGAAGTTCTGAATGAGAACGGATTTACTGAATCAACGGAGCTTGAAAAGATTTGCATTCCCCGTATAAAAAGTGGGCGTGACCTGTTATGTATTGCCGGTGACGGGACAGGAAAATCTACTACCATTGTGGTAAGCATCCTTCATAAGCTGAAAGCTTCCCTGGCCGATGTGCCCAGAGCCCTGGTGATTGTTCCAAACAAGGAAAAGGGCGCAGCTATCAAAGCTGAATTCGACCGTCTGGGCAAATACACCGATTTGCGTGTACATACGGCCTGTGACGATGAAAAGATAGATGATCAGAAGGATAAGATTTACATGGGCTCTGATGTAGTCATTGGCACCCCCAAGAGGCTGAACCTCATCTACACTCGCTATGCATTAAACCTTGGCAGTGTAAAGATAATGGCTATTGATGATGCGGATGAGGTAATTAAAAATATCAACTATGTACAGGTAGACAGGCTCTCGGAAAGCATGGACAAAGTACAAAAGGTGGTCTTTGCCAGTGAACTCACTGAATGGGTAGATCGCTTTTCCAATGAATTCATGAACATTCAGGAGGTGATTGAGGTTGAAGAGCCTGAAGATGACGAAATCGAATCGATCGAATAGAATTTAATTATGCGTAGCACCTCTTTCTTGATTTTCTTTGGCATTGTCCTTTTAATATACGGATTGGTCAATTATTACCTGTTTGCCAGAGGTCTGCAGGCTTTTTCCATAAATCCAACCATCCGGAAATGGTATATTGCCATCTTTTGGGTGATTGCCCCTACCTTTATCGTAGGTTCCATTATGGAACGCACAGCTACCTCGGCTCTCAGTGAATGGGTATACCGTATCGGCTCTTTCTGGCTCGCTTACATGCTTTATCTTTTCATAGCAGTAGTGCTGATCGACTTTATAAGAACCTTCAATTATTTCTTTCATTTTCTGCCTCCTTTCACTCCACTCATGAAACTACAGACAGGAGTAGTGACCTTTTCGATAGTCACCTTGGTGGTCGTAGGAGGCCATATCAATGCCATATGGACCAATGTGAAGGTCATCCCCTTAACGATTCATAAAAAGGTAACAGGTCATCCGGATGTGAAAATACTGATGGCCTCGGATATTCATCTGGGGGCGTTGATAGGGGAGAGCCGTGAGAAGCGCCTGTTGAATATCATCCGTGAGCAAAAGCCTGACCTGGTATTGCTATGCGGTGATTTGGTGGATGGTGAAATAGCTCCCGTGCTCCGTAAAAAGCTGGGCCATCATATCCAGGAAATAAAAACACCGCTGGGCGTATATGCCATTACCGGGAACCATGAATATATAGGAGGCATCAGGAACACCTTGCCTTATTTGAAAAGCATTAACATCCGCATGCTTCTGGATACGACCATTGTATTGCCTAACGGCATTCAGCTGGTGGGCCGTAATGACCGCTCTGCGGGTAGAGGCGCTACTTCACCCAAGCCGCTGGCCGATTTAATGGCTGGCCTTGATCATTCAAAGCCTGTGATTGTGATGAATCATCAGCCTTACCAACTCGACGAAGCTGCTGAGAATAAGGTGGATCTCCATCTGTCAGGGCATACCCATCATGGACAGATGTGGCCGTTCAACTATATTACCAAGTCCATGTTTGAACTCAGCTGGGGGTTGATGCAAAAAGGAACTACCAATTTCTACGTCTCTTCAGGCTTCGGGAGCTGGGGCCCACCTGTAAGGATAGGGAACAGACCTGAAGTCGTAGTATTTAAATTGAGATTCGATCA
>JACMKG010000422.1 GCA_014380255.1 Prolixibacteraceae bacterium
ACTTCAATGCTGGCCACAAACCAGGGCTGCTTGCCATCGTTTTTGCTCTCATCGACGGTATCAAATGAAACGGCCCTTTTATTCTTCTGAGACCATTCAATGAGCTGGCTTTTGTAATTGGTATTGGTATTCTGGACTTCTACCAAGTTGACATAGTTGTTCAGAAGCTTTCGGATAATGAATTTTTTTGCATCCGGGTAACCCCTGTCCAGGTAGATAGCTCCGATCAGGGCTTCAAGTGTATCACCGTAAATATGGCTTGATTCAATCGTGGAGGTGGTATTGGACTGGATGTAATGATTCAGCCCGATTTGATAGGTCAGCTGGGTTAGAAAGCTGCGGTTGACCAATTTGGAGCGCATCTGGGTAAGATACCCTTCGTCCTGGTTGGGGAATCGGTTGTATAGGAAATCTGCGATCGCTGCCCCTAAGATGGCATCGCCCAGGTATTCCAGCCGTTCATTATTCACATAGTTACCCTGTGAATTCATTTTGGAAGCTGACTTATGAATGACAGCAATATCATATACTCGCAGGTTCGTGGGGTAGAATCCGAGCAACGATCTTAAAAACAAATAAAACTCTTTTCTTGGGGAAGAAAAGAGTTTTATTCTTTGAACGATGGTCCGTATCACTGGTATTAAATTTGCTTGAAAATAACAGTAGCATTGTGCCCACCAAAACCAAATGTATTGCTTAAAGCAGTTTTGATTTTGCGTTCTTTAGCAACATTGAATGTGAAATCAAGTTTTGGATCAAGTTCAGGATCATCAGTAAAATGGTTAATAGTAGGCGGAATGATTCCATCTTTAATAGCGAGTATACATGCAATGGCTTCCACAGCGCCGGTGGCTCCCAGTAAGTGTCCGGTCATTGATTTGGTTGAACTGATGCTCATGTTGTAAGCATGTTCTCCAAATAATTTCTGGATCGCTTGTGGTTCGGCAATATCTCCAAGCGGAGTTGATGTGCCGTGAACATTGATGTAATCAATATCTTCAGGTTTCATACCTGCATCTTCCAAGGCCCATTTCATGCATAATACAGCACCGCCGGATTCAGGATCGGGAGCAGTCATGTGATAAGCATCGGCAGACATGCCTCCGCCAACCATTTCAGCGTATATTTTTGCACCCCTTTTCACTGCATGTTCGTATTCCTCCAGAATCAGAGCTCCTGCACCTTCTCCCATAACAAATCCGTCACGTTCAAGGTCGAAAGGACGTGAAGCTGTTAACGGATCATCGTTTCGGGTAGAAAGCGCGCGCATGGAATTAAATCCAGCCAACCCGGCAGGGTTGATAGCTGCCTCAGAACCTCCGGAGATAAAGACATCGACCTTACCCAAACGAATGTAATTCATCGCTTCAATAAGGGCAGTAGAGGAAGAAGCACATGCGGTTACCGTTGTGAAATTTGGCCCTCTGAATCCATAACGGATCGATATTAAGCCACTAGCAATGTTGGCAATCATTTTTGGAATGAAGAAAGGAGAATAACGAGGCATCTCGTTTTTATACTTCAGCGTTTCTTCAAAAAATGTTTCTAAACCCCCAATACCGGCACCCCAAACAACTCCCGCTCTGTCTTTGTCAAGCGTGTCAAGATCAAGGCCTGAATCCGTCATTGCCTGCGCTGCTGCTGCAAATGCATACAAGGTGAAAGGATCATGTTTCCTGATTTCTTTTTTCTCAACGTAAACTTCCGGATCAAAATTCTTCAGCTCACACGCAAAAGTGGTCTTGTGTGTGGAAGCATCAAAATGGGTGATAGGACCCGCTCCGCTTCTGCCGTTTTTTAAGCCTTCCCAGTATTCCTCAATAGAATTACCAAGCGGGTTAACAGTTCCAAGGCCGGTAACAACTACCCGTTTAAATTCCATAAATGTTGTTTAGTTATTATTACTTCAAATTTTCTTCGATGTGCTTGATAGCTTCACCTACTGTTGAAATTTTTTCAGCCTGGTCATCTGGAATAGCTAAATCGAATTCTTTTTCGAATTCCATAATTAACTCAACAGTGTCAAGTGAATCAGCACCAAGGTCATTGGTGAACGATGCTTCGTTGGTTACTTCACTTTCATCAACACCTAATTTGTCAACAATAATTGCTTTTACTTTTGCTGCAACGTCAGACATAACTCTAATTTTTGGTTAATATTTAAATTGTGTTTAAAAAATCCGATGCAAAGTAATAAATTTACCCCTGATATTTCAAACAAAAAATGAATTAAATGGTTGAAATGGGTTCAAACTAGGCCTTTACCTAACCTATATTTGAACTTTCTATTCAAAAATTCCATTAAGCATAAAACTTAAATTGAATCTTAAATGAAACTAATTGCTATTTTTGCATCAGGGTCCGGAACGAACGCCCAAAGGATAATTGAGTATTTCTCAAAGAGTAAGGAGATATTTGTTGATTCACTTTGGTCTAATAACGAGAATGCCTATGCATTAATCAGGGCAGAGAAGCTAGGAATCGAAACCTTTACTTTCGATCAGGAGGAATTCTACCGAAGTAATGATATTCTGGACAAGCTCTACGATCGCCGCATCGATATTATTGTGCTGGCCGGATTCCTTTGGCTGCTCCCCCGTAATATCACCGAACTTTTTACTGTTATTAATATACATCCGGCCCTGTTGCCCAAATACGGGGGCAAAGGAATGTACGGGATGAATGTTCATAAAGCCATCCTGGCCTCAAAAGACAAACAATCGGGAATAACTATCCATCGGGTAAACGCCAATTATGACGAAGGCGACATTATTTTCCAGGCCACCTGCCCGGTAGAAAGCAATGATACCCCCGAAACACTTGCAGCAAGAGTGCATGAACTCGAATACCTGCATTACCCCCGCGTGATCGAAGAGGTGATTCGAAGCGAAGATGATGACATGTAATAAATCTTAAATAGATACTTTCAGGATGAGGAGACGATTTAATTTCGTCTCCTCATCTTTTTTTTGCTCTTCATGCCATATGGCCTAAAGAAGGTTCCTTTTTCTTCTACTCTGAACCTGACACCCTGGGCACGGTTCAATTCAAATTTCAGGTAAAACTACCCAACCGGTAAACGATCCTAGCCCAGAGCCTGTGTAAAAAGCGCTAGCATCTTTTTGTAAAAAGAAAACCCACGATTTGGGGTCATTGGATAGCATACATATTCATTCCAATGTACATCCCCTGTGTCTTTGAAATTTGTAAATCAATTGTGGGTAATTTGTAAATGATTTGAGTGTTGCTTGTGAGTTTATAGATACTTAAG
This sequence comes from Prolixibacteraceae bacterium, assembly GCA_014380255.1. Next base: position 3,272 of record JACMKG010000422.1, read on the forward strand.
CAATACACAATGTACACGCAAACTACACACAATGTACACACAAGCTATGGAAATGAGAGATCAGAATAATGTCTGATTCATTGATCTATAATGGTATTGGAAGCATAATAAGAGATAGGATTGCAGGTGGTTGGCCGGGCGAAGATCTACTGGTTTCTGTTCTGTTTCATCCTTTGCCAAGGATATCCGGTTGGTTTATTAATAGGAGACTGCTTTGCACCTCAGA
>JACMKG010000423.1 GCA_014380255.1 Prolixibacteraceae bacterium
CCATCCAACCGCGTTGCCAACTCTCAATTCCAACTCTTTTAATAGTTCGCCGGGCTCCTCTTTTGCCATTCTTAACAACCTTTCGGGTTGGTGTTCTGCCATCATCCTGATGGCAGTCAGTAGCAGGGTTGTATCTATTGTTTTCATATGCTATACTGGTTATTTTATTAAACGTTCATGTAAGTTAAGGCTTTATTATTTAAAAGCCAATTGTTTACCCTTAAAAACCGTTTTCAGTGATGATAGATTTCAACATTAAGATATTCCACTCCACGGGAGAGTGGTTTGTGGGTTATGCTTAAAAAATAATCAGGCTTTGTAAGATCAGTAAAATGGAATACTTGCGCATTTCTTTCCTCAAAATTACATCGCAACATTGTCATAATTAAAAACTTAATGGGTTCCCTCCCGTATAATTCAATCATTAACAACTTTTATTCACTTCAATAGATACGACTATGGCTCACAATCAAATGTACCAAAACTGCATCGATGCTTGTTTGCGTTGTGCTTCAATTTGTAACCACTGTGCCTCCTCCTGCCTGATGGAAGAGGATGTTAAGAGGATGGCACGCTGCATCCAGCTGGATATGGAATGCGCTGCTATCTGCTATGCCTCTGCACAGGTAATGAGTATGAACGGGCAAACCGCAGAAATGCTTTGTCGGGTATGTGAAGAAATCTGCCATGCATGTGGTGACGAATGTGCAAAACACAGGCATATGGAACATTGCGCCGAATGTGCTGATGCATGTTACATGTGTGCAGAAGAATGCCATAAAATGATTGGTGTTCATGCATAATCCAATGCAATGGATGTATTTTCTTCATGAACGTAACGAAAGAATGATCAGGTAAGCGTAACAGCTCCCGGCTTTCTTTCCTTTGAAAGGAAAAGCGCATGAAATCTGCTTTTAATGAAGGGTTAAACTATAAGCAGTATATACAATCACGATACTGCTTATAGTTTTACCTGAAGCTGATGAATAGCTGAAAGAATCATTTATTGACCCCCGTAAAGGTGACCCCATTTGCCAATCCCAATGGCTTTAAGTACTCGTAAATCAAATTATATTCCTTAATTTAGTCTCCTAAAACGAAGGGATATGGACGACACTTTGCTAAAAGAACACTGGGAAAACGTTTATCATGCCAAGGCAGAACACGAGGTGAGCTGGTATCAGTCTTATCCTGCAACATCCATGGAGATCATCAGCTCTTTAAATCTTCCCTCAAATGCAGCAATCATCGATATAGGTGGTGGCGACAGCCACCTGGCTGAAGCTTTACTTGAAAAGGGATTTACCAACATCCATGTCCTTGATATATCAGCCAGTGCCATCGAAAGAGCAATGACCCGCTTAGGTGCAAATGCCTCCAAAATCCACTGGATAGTTTCGGATGTTACCGAGTTAAATACTCATGCTCACTTTGACCTATGGCATGACAGGGCTGCTTTTCATTTCCTGACTACAGAAGATAAGATCTCCAGGTATGTTGCTTTAGCTGAAAAAACACTTAGAAAAGATGGCTATTTAGTGATCGGCACATTCTCTGAATCCGGCCCCACGAAATGCAGTGGACTGGATATTACACAATATTCAGAGTCAACAATGGCCCAAAGGTTTGGCCATGCATTTGACCTGGTGAAATGCCAAAGAGACAATCACACCACCCCCTCCGGGACTATTCAGAATTTCCTGTTCTGTAGTTTCAGGAAAAAGTAATTCCCCGGAAGCAAATATCCGCTTAGTCTTTCTTCCTGCAATACATTAGGCTCCAGGAGTCAATAGATTAATCCACTTCATCGATGTATCTACAGCATTAGGAATGATTCTCTGAGGAAATTATTGAATATCTGGTTTAACTACTGACAGGAACTATCGTTTTGCAAGGATATTATTTTGTTGGAAATACGTTACAGCATCCTTGATAGCCGTTTCAACAGGCTGGTATCTCACCTCCAGTTCTTTTATGGATTTTTGGTTTGAATAAA
>JACMKG010000068.1 GCA_014380255.1 Prolixibacteraceae bacterium
GTATTTCTTATCAATATGGGATTTCATTATTGGAACAAAAGAAATCTGGTCCAGTACATGGGTTCCATTCCCCAACTTCTGCGCTTAAAGAATGTGGCCAATGAATTATTCAAAATCGATTCTTTGAAAATATTAAATCCAGATTTACAGAAATCAATAAATATTTTGGATAATGTACATAAAAGGATGATGTTTTTCAAACTGGAAGCCAGACTGCAAGGTGATATGCAAGCACTCTTCTGGGGAATATTTGAAATTTTCAAGATACTTTTCCTCATTGAACCATTACTCCTTTTCGGGGTCCTAAAGAAATTGGACACAAAAAGAAAAGAAATAGAGCAACTGTTTGATTTTGTAGGCGAAGTGGATTCGTTAGTATCCATTGCTTCCTTAAGAGAAGGACTTGGGAGTTATTGTATTCCCACCATCATCAAGGATCCGAAAAGAATGGTTGCCAAAGAAATTTATCATCCTTTAATTGCAGATTGTATCTCAAACAGCATCCATATTGAACAGAAATCCATATTGATTACCGGATCGAACATGTCGGGTAAAACTTCATTTATCAGATCTATAGGCACTAATGTCCTATGTGGATTGACGCTCAATACTTGTTTTGCAAAATATTTCTCCATGCCTGAAATGAATATCTTTTCAGCCATACGTATCAGTGATGACCTGATGAATGACAAAAGTTATTACTTTGAAGAAGTTCTTACCATAAAGGAAATGATTGATCAGAGTGCAAATGGGAAACCTAATTTATTCCTGCTGGATGAGATATTTAAAGGAACCAATACTGTAGAGCGAATCTCTGCAGGTAAAGCCGTTTTATCCTATCTGACAAAGGGCGAAAACATTGTTTTTGTATCAACGCATGATATAGAATTGGCCGATTTACTAAACGACGAATATGAGTTGTATCATTTCAGTGAAAAGGTTAACAAGAAAACGGTAGATTTTGACTATACACTGAAGAATGGCAGGTTAAGAAACAGGAATGCCATCCGGATACTTGAAATGAATAATTATCCTGATGATTTAATACAAGAGGCAATGGAATTATCAAAAGAGTTGGACAGGGATAAGCTTCTTAGACCTGACAGGTTTTTGAAAACCTGTTAGGTCTAAAAAACACGCAATCAGATAACTAGTCCTGCAGATACACCCTTTTTACCCGTTGAGAGATTCCCGTTAGGATTTCATAAGGGATGGTTCCAATAGCCTGTGCGATATCACTTACATGAATATGCTCGCCCATCAACTCCACTTCGTCGCCTACAGCAACCTGCAACCCGGTTACATCAATCATGCACATGTCCATGCAGATATTGCCGATAACAGGAACTACCTTTTCTTTCACATACACCTGCCCTACCCCATTGCTTAAGCGGCGGTCGTATCCATCGGCATAACCAATAGGAAGAACGGCAATCTGTGAATCCTGGGTAACCACCCCTTTGCGACCGTATCCTACTGTTTGCCCTGCTTTGATCAATCGTATCTGCGAAATGGAAGTCTTTAGCCGGCTAATGCTGTTGATCTGGCTATTGCCAAGGGCGCTTACCCCATACAGGCCTATTCCAAGGCGTACCATTTCAAACTGGTACTGAGCAAATCGTTCGATACCTGCAGAGTTCAAGATATGCCTGAATATCTTGTAGGGGAGCTTTTCAGCAATCATTGAACTCAGTTTTTCAAACTGACGGATTTGGCTGATGGTAAATTCATCGTGCACAGCCTCGTCGGCCCCTGCCAGGTGAGAGAACACGGAACGAACCACCATTTGCTCCTGCACTGTAAGCTTTTCAATCAGCCGTGCCACTTTCTCTTGCGAGTCAAAGCCAAGACGATGCATTCCGGTATCCAACTTAATATGCAC
>JACMKG010000424.1 GCA_014380255.1 Prolixibacteraceae bacterium
ATTAGTAAATATAATAAACTTATATCAATTATAGTAATTAGTCTTGCCTTTTTATTGATCCAATTTCGGCAGATTGATTTCATCTGGCAAACGTTGATCAACCGTTGCTCACCACACAGTTCGTTGTCTGATCATCAAGGAGGTAGTTTAACAACTCCATTAAACCGTCGGTCACATGCTTGGCCACATCTACTTTTTTAATCTCTATATAGAATACCCTGTATTGGATGATGATTTCCTGGAGGGTATTCCCACTGGTCAGGAATTTCTTCAGAATTTCCACTTTCCTGGCAGGGCGGTCTGTTCCCATTCATCAGAAGCAGGGTCCAAACAAGTATGTAGGGCGGCAAACATGTAAACTCCTTTTTTTCTCATTCATTAACTTCTCCGTGTGTTTACTTTCCATATTAATTTGTTTTAGTTAGGCATTCGGTTCTGGTACTGGTTTGAAAATTGGAACAACTTATTTCCCATATTGTTTTTATTCCCGTATCCCTTATTCCTCTATAGGAGCAGAAATATTTCAACCAACTATATCTTGGATTTGACCAATGATGTGAGTCAAAGCCCGGCTGTTTATGTGCCATTTCACAGGCAATAAGTGACTTACTATGGTACCCAAGGAAGAGTGTGCCGGTGTGACTGAACTGAAATAAATGAACTTTACAGGGCTGTTTTTCTTTACTTTTTTTTCTGTAAACGATTCGCCGGACATATCAGGGATAAAATGTGTGGGATGCCAGAATGGCAGGGGTACTGAATAGCTTGGACTGGTTTCGTTTGGGTTGCAATCGAATGTTGGTTGTATTTTTACGATTCTTATCATAGGCACTGTCTTAACGGTTGCCCAAGTTTTCAGCAGCAACTAGTAGGACCAGTATTGTAATGATGTAATTTTGAATTGCACATTAAAAAACGTATTCCTGTATTCGAAGCCTGGTACCTTTTTAAAGGGTTCCGTGATATTGGGTATTCTGATATTTTATGTCTTTTAAAGTTAGTTATAATAATCAACAATAAAAATCTATTGTAAAAATATTATACTTATACGACCATCTGTAAGTGCAGATTGTAAAATTATTTTATAGGAATGTCAATGATTGCGACCTTTGCAGGGCTTTTATACTGATAATAATAATCGAAATATTATCATAAAATATATTCAAAAGAAGCCAAATTGATGCTTTACATAGGCAATTTGGAGCTAGCCAGGCTGTTTCGGGTCTTGATTTTCTTCTACCAACGGCACTTTTTTTCGTCAACAGCACAGAAAGCATTTCGTGGATAGGTAATTTTATGATCCATTAGTGGATCCTGCTGAATCAAAATCAGGGTTGATATCCCTGCAGCATTGATGGGTACATCCGGAAATTGAAATAAAAAAAGAGGCTGTCTGGAAAGACAGCCTCTTGTAAGATCAACTTGAACAACGTAACGTAGTTCAGCTTTTCAGAGAAGTATTAAAATGTCAGCCTAAGTCCCAGCTGCATAGACCAGGTACTGCCATAACTTAACACATCTTTGTATGTTTCGGTATAATAACCTGAAGCAGCTTTTACAGGAAGTGAAAACATTGGTTTTCCAGTAGCAGCTTCAACGCCTTCATATTTAAGCAAAGGAAGGTTGTCATAAGAACCGGTAATTTGCGACTTGTAAACACCCCATGATGAATCCAACAGGTTACCTACATTTTTAATGTCCAATGATAACTGAAGTTTTCTTCCGGAATTTTTATCATAGATAATGTCCTGCATGACTTTAAAATCAAACTGGTTTCTCCAGGGAGTTACAGCTCCGTAACGTTCTGCATATTCACCTTTATGACTGCTCAAATAATCATCCTGATCCACGAATTTGAAGAATGCATCTGATTGTTCTTTAACAGACATTCCGGCACCCAGATCTTTGAAAACAATATCGTTGGCATCTCTTGGGATATACATCAGATCAGATGACTGACCGTCTCCGTTCATATCATTTGAATACATGTAATTCAGACGTCCCTGGGCTGATCCCTGGTAAAACAAAGAAACGGTTGTTGATAGATTACGCAGATAATTCACCGCATAAGAAACAGATCCGATAACTCTGTGAGGAACCGAGAAGTTAGAATAGCTCAAACCTGGATTATTCAAACTTCCAACAGCTACGTTGGATCTCCATGCCGAAGCAGCCTGATCACCTGGATTGGCTGTTACGTCTTTGGCCTCAGAAAATGTATAGGCAACCATACCGGAGAATCCATAGCTGAATTTTTTTACCAACTGAGCGGTAACAGAATATTGATATCCTTCGTCAATATTATCAAGAACCATGGCGCTTGATGTTTTGCTGTTCACCCTATTGTCAAAGGTCTTATTGTCAGCCAGCAATGCATAACGAGGTCTGGTGTCTGAACCTGCAAATGCTAAGGTAGGAGCTTTTTCATTGATGTTTTGCTGAGCAATGGCATTGATGTCTTTGGTATAAATACCTTCCATAGTAAATACCATACTGGCTGGAAGAGTAACATCAAAAGCAAGGTTTGAACGCCATACCTGAGGCATTTTGAAATCCTTTTTAACAACAGCCAGATCACTTGGCGCTTCCACTGGATTTGATGGGAACACGTTAGGATAAGCTTCAATTTGTCCTTTAATGGCTGGATTGAACCGCATGGTGGCAGGGATTGCAGTTCCGCTAAGTATTTTAGTATATTGCAATACTCCTGCATTGGTAGGCTGGTTAACAAACCACACGAAAGGCAGACGACCGGTAAAGATCCCTGTTCCTCCACGTACTTTGAAAGAATTATCACCCAGGACATTCCAGTTAAATCCAATACGTGGCGATACCATCAACTGCTGGTCGGGCCACTGACTAACATCCATTTTAAGACCATCGGCGAATGTAAGGTCTGCAATGGCCTGGTTTTGCTGCAGGTCATTTAAGTAAAATGGCATTTCCAAACGCACCCCACCTGTAAGCTTAAGGTTGTCAGTAGCTTGCCATTCATCCTGCAGATAAACACCGCCCATGGCAAAGGACAGTTCTCCAAACGGACTATCATTGCCATTTAACCCATAGGTGGTAGCAAAGACACTTGGCGCTTTATTGGTCATGAAATCATTCATGGAAGCATAACGGTAGTAGCTGGATCCAAATCTCATGTAAGCATTGCCAAAGTACATCTGCTCATAAGAAACTCCGGCTGTAACGGTATGATTTCCTAAATAAGCAGAGAAGTTATCAATGATGCTGAAAGTATTATTTTTCACATCATTATTGTAAGTATACAATTCATATCCAAAGCTGGTGTAGAAGTCTGTACCGTTCATGATATCCACAAATGGGAAAAGATCACTGTCTGAAGTTCTTTGATCTCTTACCTGTGTATAAGTGGTCAATAATTTATTAGAGAACCGGGGACCAAACGTGCTGTTCAATTCACCAGTAATTGAACGGACTGTGTTTTCAAATCCATAACCGGCATTGGTAAAGGCCATGGCTTTTTCACTGATACGTCCATTGGTAAATGAACCCTGAGGAGAGCTGGTAGCATTGGTCAATACATCATTGGAAGAAACCACCTGATTATAACGTACTGAAAGCTTGTTGGTCTTGTTAATATTCCAGTCAATACGACCAAGTACTTTGTAATTTTCACTTCCAAATTGTCCCCAATTCCAAGAACCCGGGTTATAATTGTATTGAGAAAGCAAATAATCTTTTAAGGATGAAAGGTCTGATTCCTTAGTGCGTGAAATGTAATTGGTAGCATTTGGAACGCCATCAGCGCTTACTTTCCATGAAGTGCTTGGATATTCAGATTTTTCATATTCTCCGTTTACAAAGAAAAAGAGTTTATCTTTAATCACAGGACCTCCTAAGCTCACGCCATAGGTCTGTCCTGATTTTTCATCCCAGGAATATTTAGTGCCGTTAATTTCTTTTCCGGCAAAAGAAGTGGGACGAAGATACGTGTAGGCAGATCCTTTAAAGGTATTGTCTCCACTTTTGGTCACTGCATTGATGCTTGCACCTGTGAAGTTTGACTGACGTACATCATATGGAGCGATACTTACTGAAATTTCATCGATAGCATCCAGTGAAATTGGCTGAGCATCTCCTCCGGGTAAATTCCTGGTCGATCCACTTAAGCCAAAGCTGTTGTTAAAGGCAGCTCCATCGATGGTGATATAGTTGTATCGGCCATCTCTTCCACCAAACGACAATCCGTTAGACTGGGGGATCATACGGGTAAAATCATTGATGCTTCGTGAGATAGTAGGCAAATTTGAAATTTCACGGCTATCCACGTTCATGGCAGCTCCTGTTTTATTTGCACCAAAAGCGGCCGATTTAGTTCCTACAACAATTACCTCGCTTACATCCACGCTTTCCTCTTTCAGGCCGACATTCAATCCGAAAGATTCACCCAAGGAAAGGGTAATGTCTGAATAAGAGGCTTTATTGTAACCCACAAAGGTAATCTCCACCGAGTAAGGACCACCGGCACGCATGCCCTGAATGGAGAAACGTCCTTCGTTGTTGGTGATCGTTCCGTACTGGGTACCTGAAGGCTGATGCACCGCTACAACGGTGGCTCCCGGAAGTGTTTCATCATTTGCCCCGGAAACTTTTCCATTCATGCCCGAGGTGGTAACCTGCGAATAGGCGGAAAGGCTTCCCATGACAAAAACAAGCAGTAATAGATAAACTCTTAACATACTTTTCATAGAAAAATGGTTTTTTAATTCTGGACAAAGAAAGTTATTTGATTTATGATTAAATGATCTTATACCTTACTAGATTGTTACCAAATCTTTACACTTTTATTGCATCATAACCCTATATTTTATTTGGAATTCTGAAAAATTATCCATATATTTTATGGTGAAAATTACTACAATTTCCCGACCTGCTTAAAGCGAATTATCAACAATCAACCTGCTGATAACTTGTTAATAAAAATTAAATTTACATCACCCAGATCATTTGATATTTCAATTTAAAATTTAAGATCAACCGGTTGGATATCACCTTATGATCACTTTTAGGTTGAACCTTGCTTCTTTTTTTACTGCCCATGAAATTTCAAAAAGATAAAAAACGCCCGCTCATGGCTATAGGATGGGTCCAGACCAAACG
>JACMKG010000425.1 GCA_014380255.1 Prolixibacteraceae bacterium
AAAGCTCTAATTGGTTGTTAAGAAGCACAAATTCGCCCCCTTTGTCGGCCAGGTTGTTTAACCATGTTTCAATTTCTTTACCTCCGGGGGTATTTATTCTTTGTTCAGCCAACACCTTTACCATTCCTTTTGTAATCTCTTCGGCCTGAATTTTGTAATCTACAATTCGGTATTCTCTGCGAATAAAGTTTATCCTTTCTTCCACCGAATCAATCTGATGGCTAAGTTTGGCATAGTCCTGTTTGGTTATTTTTACAACTTCCTCATATTTGATGCGGTGCATCGTGCGTATTTTATCATCCAGATAAGCAATAATGGAGTCACACATTGCACTCGCTCTTTTCGGATCAATATCCAGTACCTGAATTTCGATGGTTTCAAAGTCTGTCTTTCTAAAACTGACATTGTCATTAAATTCAGCCAACATATAAGTCATGTACAGGGGATCATCTTTGCTGATCTTATAAATTTCACTCAGGTTGAATGCATCAATAACGCGTTGTTTAATTTCCAGGGAACTGATTATCTCAAGTAGCTGCTCACTTTTTGATTCCTCACTGAAAACATAGATGTTGTTACTCGGATATATCCTGGCAGTCGATTTAAACTTCGGCTTTATAAAAGTGGCAGAAGAAAAAACAACCGATAACACAATTGCCAGAATGCCAACCACCATTAAATGCTTTTTCCATTTCCATACAATTTCAATAAGATTCCGATTGTCAAAATAGTTTGTCATAGAATAGGTTCTTAGGGTGAAATTTTAACAAAATGAATGTGTTCGTAATCAGATGAGGTATTCTAAATTTATTCTGTCACCAGAAGAAAATAACTCTTCTTCCCTTTTTGTACCAGGATATATTTGTCGCCAATCAGGAATTGTGTGTTAATAAGTAATTCAGAATCGGTCACCTTTTCTTTATTAATGCTAAGTCCGTTTCCCTGTACCGTGCGCCGTAATTCTCCTTTGGAAGGGAAAACCATTGTTTTTTCAGCCAAAAGGTCCACTACTTTAATCCCTTCACTGAGTTCTGTTTTTGAAACTTTGTATTGGGGTACACCTTCAAAAACAGCCAGGAAAGTATCATTGTCAAGCTTTCTCAACAATTCTGCAGTTCCCTGTCCGAAAAGGATCTGAGAGGCTTCAACGGCCATTTCGTATTGCTCGCGTGAATGAACCATCACTGTTACCTGCTCTGCCAGTTTTTTCTGTAATAAACGCAAATGAGGAGCTTCGCTATGGGTGGCAATTAATTCGGCCACTTCACTTTTTGATAATAGTGTGAAAATCTTAATGTACTTCTGGGCATCCTCATCAGAGGTATTTAACCAGAACTGGTAAAACTTATAGGGTGAGGTAAGCTTTGGATCAAGCCATACATTTCCTGATTCGGTTTTGCCGAACTTGGTACCATCCGCCTTTTTAATCAAAGGGCAGGTTAGGGCAAAAGCTTCTCCACCGGTTATTCTTCTGATAAGTTCCGTCCCAGTGGTAATATTACCCCATTGATCCGATCCGCCCATCTGAAGTTTAACGTTTTTCTCCTTGTAGAGATGCAGGAAATCCGTACCCTGAACCAGCTGATAGGTGAATTCGGTGAACGACATACCTGCACTGCTATCTGATTCCAGGCGTTTTTTGACCGAATCTTTTGACATCATGTAATTTACAGTGATGTGTTTTCCAATGTCGCGGATAAAACCAAGGAAGCTGAATTCCTTCATCCAGTCATAATTGTTTACCATCTCGGCAGCATTGGGAGCGTCAGAATCAAAATCCAGGAATTTGGATAACTGAACTTTGATGCATTCCTGGTTGTGCCGCAGGGTTGGTTCGTCTAACAGGTTTCTTTCCTGGGATTTACCCGATGGATCTCCAATCATACCGGTTGCCCCACCTACCAGGGCAAAAGGCTTGTGCCCGGCAATCTGGAAATGTTTTAACATCATAACACCCACTAAATGACCAATATGAAGTGAATCGGCCGTAGGGTCAATACCTACATAGGCTGCAGTTAGTTCTTTTTCAAGTAATTCTTTTGTTCCAGGCATAATATCATGGATCATGCCTCTCCATTTTAGTTCGTCAACAAAATTCATCGTCATTATTTCTTGTGATCATTAAACATTATTCACAAAGTTCCGCAAATCAAACCAGATATAGTTGAATTAGTGCGGAAAATCTGCTCAAAGATATAAAAATGAAATGAGCTATGGGGAATTATACGCCATATAAGTATATGATAATTCTGCCAGATTCATCCATATACCTGTGCCGGTTATTGAGCCAGACTAAGTCAATTTTAAGTCAATTTAGTATATAACAGATTAATGCAACATAGCCTGTTTTTGATTCTGCATTTATTCAATAATTAACTATTCCCTTCGTTTTCGGAATCCCATAATTTTATAAAAGGGAACAAGGTGGGAACAACCTCTTTCATGGGGCCATATATTTTTGACTCCTGTTTTTGCTGAACGGGTAAAATTTGTATGGTTTCATCTATTTCATCAAAAAGCAAAAGCAAAACGCTCAGAACTACCGCTGCTTTTAATACTCCGAAGATGATCCCGGCCAAACGGTTTAGAAAACCCAGCATAACTACTTTTACAATCGAATCGAGTGCCTTCCCCATGATGTGAATAAGAATTACGATGATTATAAAAGTTACAAAAAAGGCTATTATATTAAGATAATCTGAAGTATAACCCGTATGCTTGGTTATAAAATGGGCCGTCATATCCGATAGCTTAATACCTCCCCATATGCCCAGTACCAATGCTGCCAAAGAAGCTAATTCAATAATAAAACCCTTGCGGAAACCTTGTATTGCAGCTATTATAAGCAAAAGGCCAAGGATGAGATCAATATAATTCATCGTAAAATAAGGTTGAAAATGATTTAATTTTTCAGTAAAAATAGTAAAATTAGATTTCAGAGAACAGTCGATTCTTTTTGCCTTGCAATTTTTATGGCAGAGAAATGGGTTGCTTGTCTGCAGTTATAGAGTCAGATTTTTTAATAAATTTGACGAGACCGAAAATTAATCTTCATGCCTGTAATCAATTCTATCATTAAGTGGATCAATTTTAAGCGTATATACCAAATTGAACTGTTTAAAAAGCATCCTCACGAAGTTCAAAGCGAGGTTTTATTTGAACTTCTTGAGAAGGCTTCAAATACTGAATTTGGGATAAAGTACCAGTTTAAAAATATCCGATCCGAAAGCGAGTTTCGAAAAGAAGTTCCTATTCAGGGATATGAGGATATTAAAGCAACGGTTGAACGAATGATGCAGGGAGAGAAAAATCTTCTTTGGCCCGGCGAAACAAAGTGGTTTGCTAAGTCCTCAGGTACGACCCATGATAAAAGCAAGTTTATTCCCGTGAGTAAAGACTCCCTTGAAGGGGTGCATTTTCGCGCCGGGCGTGATGTGTTTGCACTTTATCTGAAAAACAATCCCGAATCGGGCATATTGTCCGGCAAATCCCTTACCCTGGGCGGTAGCCATCGAATCAATAACTTTAATAACAATAGTTATTATGGCGACTTGTCGGCTATCATCATTGAAAATATTCCATTCTGGACCGAGTTTTACAGAACTCCCTCTACCGAAATATCTTTACTGGAAGAGTTTGAAGAAAAAATCGAAAAAATTATAGAACATTCACTGAGTGAAAATGTGACTTCGTTTGCAGGTGTTCCGTCGTGGTACCTGGTTTTGCTCAAAAGGGTTCTGGAAGTGACCGGGAAAGAGAATATTTTGGAAGTATGGCCAAACCTGGAAATTTTTATCCATGGAGGGGTGAAATTTGATCCTTACCGCGAGCAATACGAAAAACTTATTCCGAGTACTCAAATGCATTACATGGAAACCTATAATGCATCGGAGGGTTTCTTTGGCATTCAGGACGAGCCTGACAAAAAAGACATGTTGCTCATGCTCGACTATGGTATTTATTATGAATTTATTGCCATGGATGATTTTCATTCCAATTCATTAAATGCAATTCCCCTTCAGGAGGTTGAATTAGAAAAAAATTACGCCATGGTGATTTCTACCAATGGTGGATTATGGCGATACTTGATTGGCGATACAATTAAATTTACATCCAAATTTCCGTATAAGTTTGTTATTACAGGCCGTACCAAGCATTTTATCAATGCTTTTGGAGAGGAAGTTATTGTGGATAATGCTGAAAAAGCCTTCGAAATTGCCTGTGAACGAACAGGTGCCATTATATCGGAATATACCGGTGGTCCTATTTACATGAAAGACAACCAAAAAGGAGCGCATGAATGGGTGATCGAGTTTGAGAAATTGCCCAATGACCTGGATCATTTCATCTCCCTGTTTGATGGGGCCTTAAAAACCATCAATTCAGATTATGAAGCCAAACGTCATAAAAGCCTATCTCTGGAAATGCCCCATGTATTTGTTGCTCCTAAAGGATTGTTTTATGAATGGATGAAAAGAAGAGGCAAAATCGGGGGACAGAATAAAATTCCCCGCCTGTCCAATGACCGCCATTACATTGAAGAATTGCTCAAACTTAGTGAGTTAATGTAAATCTTTTCTGTTTAATAGTAGGATAGATAATTAATTTTATATTTTTAGTACCAAATTTAAAGAACAAATCAGATGCACATTGCTTTAGCTGGGAACATTGGAGCAGGAAAGACCACCTTGACAGAATTGCTCTCAAAGCATTATCTATGGATTCCCCATTATGAAGATGTGGATGAAAATCCTTATTTAAATGACTTTTACGAAGATATGCAACGTTGGTCATTTAACCTTCAGATATACTTTCTGAATACCAGGTTCAAGCAAATAGTTGATATCCGAAGTTCTGAAAAAACAGTTATCCAGGATCGTACCATTTATGAAGATGCGGAAATATTTGCCCCCAATCTGCATGCCATGGGATTGATGTCTAAACGGGATTTCAATAATTATCATACCCTGTTTCAGATGATGACCAAATTTGTTCAGGCACCTGATTTACTCATTTACCTGCGCGCATCGGTTCCTACCCTGGTAAACCAGATTCAGAAAAGGGGCCGCGATTATGAGAACTCTATCCGAATTGATTACCTGAAACAGCTCAATGAAAGATACGAAGCCTGGATCACCAGATATAAAGCAGGTAAATTGCTGATTATCGATGTGGATCGCATCGATTTTCCAAACAACCCGGAAGACTTAAGCACTATTATCGACAAAATTGACGCACAGATTCACGGACTCTTTTAATATGAAACTTGTATTTGCCACCAACAATGAGCATAAACTTTACGAGATAAAACAATTGCTCGATCAGTCAATCGAACTTTTGAGCCTGAACGATATTGATTGTACGGATGATATTCCTGAGAACCAGGATACTCTGGAAGGAAATGCTTCGGAGAAATCATTTTATATCTACAACAAATACGGGGTAAATTGTTTTGCTGATGATACCGGCCTAGAAATCGAAGCACTGAATGGGGAGCCGGGCGTTTACTCCGCCCGCTATGCCGGAGAGCAAAGAAGTGCAGAAAATAATATGAATCTTGTTTTAGATAAGTTATCTATAATAAATAACCGGAAGGCTCGTTTTAGAACAGTAATCTCCCTGGTGATCAACGGACGTGAGACCCAATTCGAAGGAATTGTGGATGGTCACATCCTGAAAGAAAAACGGGGAAAAACCGGCTTTGGTTATGATCCGATATTTCAACCTGATGAATCGAACTTATCCTTTGCAGAAATGTCTTTAGAGGAAAAGAATAAGATCAGTCACCGGGGAAGGGCGGTTCAGAAACTTGTAGAATATCTAATGCAAATAAAAAAGGATGGTAGCGTATAAAATCTTGTTAACTTTCCTGCTCAGTTCAGTAGCCTTGCTGCCTGCATTCTCGCAAGCGGCCATGGGCGAATGGATCGATTATCAATCATATGCCCATGCCCAAAGTGTGGCCGATGCAGGAGAGAAGATTTATTGCGTCACCGAAGGGGGTTTATTCTCCTTTAATAAAACAGACAATAGCATCCAGAAAATATCGGGAATCAATGGTCTTTCCGATGCCGGGGTGCAGCGACTGGCCTACAATAAAAAAAATAACGTCTTGTTAATCACTTATCAGAATGCAAACATCGATGTGTTAATTGGGACCGATGTTTTCAACCTTTCTGATATTAAACGAAAACAAATCCCTGCCAATAAAACGATTAACAATGTGCTGTTTATTGGAGATCTGGCTTACCTCTCCTGCGGCTTTGGCATTGTGGTAGTCAACCTTACCAGGAAAGAAATTAAAGATACCTATTTTATCGGGCAGGAAGGTGCTTACATGAATGTTCAGGATTTGGCTTCAGATGGAACCTATCTGTATGCTGCCACCACCAACGGCATTTATAAAGCATTGCTTTCAGCTCCCAACCTGCAGAATTTCAACAACTGGATCAAACAAACTGCGATCCCTCATGCAGATAGTAAATTCAGTAAAATAGAAGAATTCAAAGGAAAGATCATTGCCAATTTTAACACAGACAATGATGCCTGGGATGGGGATGAATTGTATATCGTGAATGAAACTGCCGGGACACGAGTTTTGCCAATCATTAAATACGTGACCGAGATGACTTCCAATGGAAATTCGCTCATCGTCTCGGGCAGAGAGGAAATACACATCTTCGACGAGAATTATAACGTGGTAAAACATGTTCCCAAGTCTTTATTTGCAGCAAATGAAGAAGAGAGCCTAGCTCCCAAAGACGCCATGTTGGATGATCAGAATGTGCTCTGGATTGCAGATAAGAACAATGGCCTGATTAAACTAGGTGCGCAACCTGAAAAAATTGTACCTGAAGGGCCAATCGATAACATGATCTTTTCTCTTTTCATGAATGAAAAAGATTTATGGGTTTCTTCCGGGGGTAGAACCAACGCATGGGGCAATCTATACAAAAGACCTCAGATTCAACTTAACCGGGAAGGCCACTGGACTGTTTTCGACAGCAAGGTTTTTCCTGTCCCCAACGGGTTTTCTGATATTGTTGCCGTGGCCATTGATCCGAAAGCCCCGGATCATGTATTTGCCGGCTCTTGGGGTGGGGGAGTGCTGGAAATCAAAGATGGTAAATTTGTTGCCCGGTATGATAATTCTAACAGCACCCTGCAAACTCAGCTGCCTGCAAACCCTAATGAGCCTTATGTGCGCGTAGGCGGCCTTGATTTTGATTCTAAAGGAAATCTATGGGTCACCAATTCTGGAGTTACGAACGTGCTTTCAGTGCTCAAAACCGACGGTAAATGGCAATCCTTTTATTTGGAAGGTTTTACCAATAATTCATACGTTGGGAAAGTGTTGGTTACCCAAAACGATGATAAATGGGTCATTACAGGTCGCGGACAATCCATCTATGTCCTTAATAGTACCAACGAGGTAGCGAAAGAACAGAACGTGACCGCTTATTTTTCAAACCTTGAAGTGGAAGTATATACCAAGATGAACGATGTCAATGCAATAGCCGAAGATCAGAACGGGGAATTATGGATTGGCACATCTGGCGGAGTCGCTGTTTTCACTAATCCCAAAAGTATATGGGAGGATAAACCAATGTATGCAATCCGCCCAGGCCTGAACGAGAATGACGGTAACTTTCATCCCTTGTTAGAACGTGAAATAATTACAGCAATCACTGTCGATGGGGCTAACCGCAAATGGATCGGCACCAGGCATTCGGGAGTGTTCTTGATTTCAGCTGACGGGGAATCGGAGATCGGGCATTTTACTACCGAGAACAGCCCGTTGCCGGCCAATGATATTTCAGACATAGCAATCAATCAGCATTCAGGTGAAGTGTTTATCGGAACCGGCGCCGGCTTAATTTCATACATGGGACAAGCCACCAAAGGAACCGAGAATTACAACGATGTGTATGTCTATCCGAACCCCGTAAGGGAGACTTATGATGGGCCAATTGTGATCAAAGGTCTTTTGGAAGATACCGATATTAAAATCACCGATGTCAGCGGCAATTTAGTATACCAAGCAACTTCTTTGGGTGGACAGGCCATATGGGATGGAAAGACACAAAACGGGAACCGTTGTAAAACGGGCGTTTACCTGGTATTTATGAACGATGCCACCGGAGAAACAACCAAGGTTACCAAACTTTTATTTATCCATTAAAACCGCCTGCCAGTGCTCGAACAAACAAGGGGCATCTTCTTACGTTCAGTCAAATACTCCGAAACAAGTATTATAGCCATCATTTATACCGAAGCGTATGGGCGCCAGTCTTATATGGTAAATGGGGCAAGAAATAAAAAATCAATGGGTAAAACGGTTGCTTTTCAGCCGCTTTACCTCCTGGACCTGGAAATCTATTACCATGCCGGCCGGGAAATTCACCGTTTGAAAGACGTACGGATTGGAAATCCATATTCAACCATCCCCTTTGATATACGTAAAACGGCTGAGGTGATTTTTCTGTCTGAAATACTCTATAAATGTTTGAAAGAGGAAGAGCCCAATGCCGGACTTTTTGATTTTATCTATAACGCGTTAAGTTACCTGGATTTATCGGATCGGGGAATCAGTAATTTTCACATTTGGTTTTTGTTTAAACTAACTCAGTTTCTGGGTATTTACCCAAGCAGCGATCATGCCCTGGTAAGCAATTATTTCGATTTGCAGAAAGCTCAGTTTGTAAGCCATGAACCTGTGCATGGTCAATTTGCCGATAAGCACGTGACCTCCCTTTTGGTAAGGCTTTTTGAAGTCGATCAG
>JACMKG010000426.1 GCA_014380255.1 Prolixibacteraceae bacterium
CCTGTGCATCGAATCGATTAATCCCCAAAAATCAACCTTGGCAGACTTGCCCCACTCAAATACAGTGGTTAGTTTATTAAAAAGGATGTTAGAATCGTTGACACAAGCTATCTGACTGTATTCGTGAGGATTAATGGTTTGGAATGCTTTGTAAAACATTCCAAGATCATATCCTTCATTTTTTACAAACAGCGTTTTTATAGTACCTGGATAAATGTCCTTTTCATTTTCTACCAGTCGTTTATTCGCTACAAGAATTATTTCATCAAAATGATAAGCTAACTCCTTCAGAAAGAGCAACACGTAAAAGGGAATGTACGACGAATTGCTGAAATGAATAAATACACAAAGGCTTCTTTTGGCACTATCCATACAATAAAAGATTGTTTCTGGAAATTAGATATCATTTAGGGTTGAAAGAACCGTACACTAAATTAATCAATTAACAGGGAAGATATGGGCAACCTGATTAATTATTTATAGGATCGATGCTAAAGATTAAAACTAAGTAAGATGAAACTTTTATTGTCGTATTTTTGAATAGTTATTCTTTGAAATTTTAAACCCTTGGCTACAGCTGATTAAGAAAACCTTATTTTTTGCCATAACCTTCGTAGCCTGGAAGAATCCCCCTGAACCAACCTTATTAACCTTATCTTAAAACGTTGGATTTGATAAGGTTGATAAGGTTGGAGGTGTGGGGTTTCTGTCTTGGCTACGAAGGTTTAATAATTGATAAGGTTAGAAACAAAAAGCCACATCACTTATTTCATATTGGGGAAATGGTATATCAAACGACTCTGTGTTTTACTGTTTTGCGAAATTTATTTAGATAGACATATTCGACATTATTTTATTTCTATTACTTAAGTGTTTCACAACCAACATTCAGATATGTTTTTTAAAATCTTACTTTTTAATTTTGATCTTAGTAACCAAAAGGACATCCCCACCATCACTTTAATCTTATTGATCTTATAATAAGATTGATAAGATTGGACAACAGGTCTTATTGCCTGTTGCTAAGATTAAGTTATAAAAGTAAGATTTAAAAAACCTAGCCATTCAATTGCATAATTTCCTGTGAAGTAAAAATCTTTTCTATCCATCGTCTTTTGCACTTGATACCTTAAAGGAGCCTTTGCCCATAATGGCAGAAAAATAAAAAATCCCGGTAATTGCTTACCGGGATCCTTTATGAGATTTAAAAAACGATCTCTTCATTATTTTCGTCAAAGAAATGGTACTCTGTAAGCGAATACGAGTTCACTTCCTCCACTTGAATACCTTTCAGGAATTTAAATGCCCATTGATTTTTAATGGACCAGAACCCTTTATTGAGAAAGGCAGCCAAATAATTATGTGTTTTGATGGTTACCTTTTTCTTATTAAGTTCCTTAAAGATATAGTTTATTTTACTTTCCAATTCATCAACCAGTAAAATGGTTGGAGTCACTTTACCCGTTCCTTTACAGGTAGGGCAAACTTCAGCTGTTTCAACGTGTTCTTCAGGCCGTACACGTTGGCGTGTTATCTGCAAAAGGCAGAATTTGCTCAATGGCAGGATGTTGTGTTTGGTACGATCCACAGCCATTGCTTCTTTCATCCGCTCATAGACTTTATGGCGGTTTTCGGCTTGATGCATGTCGATAAAATCAACTACAATAATGCCGCCCATATCTCTCAATCGAAGCTGACGTGCAATTTCTTCGGCAGCCGAAAGGTTTACTTCCAGCGCATTGGTTTCCTGGTCGACACCAGCTTTCGAACGGGTCCCACTGTTCACATCAATAACATGAAATGCTTCAGTGTGTTCTATTATCAGGTATGCTCCATTTTTGAAGGATACAGTTTTTCCAAAAGATGCTTTTAATTGTTTATCAATCCCGTAATAGTCGAATATGGATTGATTTCCTTTATAAAGTTTTACAATATTTTTCTTTTCAGGAGCGATGGTACCCAGATATTCAGTAATTTCTTCACAAGCAGTAGCATCATTCACGATAATGCTATTGAAGTTGGGATGATAAATATCCCTAAGCAGAGAGGTAGTCCGGTCCATTTCTCCAATAATGAGAGCAGGGGCGTTTACCTTTCTTAATTTCTGAAATGTTGTTTCGAATTTAGTAACCAGTCGTTTTAATTCCTGGTCTAATTCAGCAACTTTTTTACCTTCAGCAGCCGTTCTGACTATTACACCGTATTTTCGGGGTCGTATGCTTTGAATCAGCTTTTTAAGCCTTACTTTTTCTTCGTTGGATTCAATTTTCTGCGAAATGCTTACTTTTTCGCTGAAAGGCATCAACACCATATTACGGCCTGCAATAGAGACCTCTGAGGTTAACCGGGGACCTTTGGTTGAGATAGGCTCTTTAGCTACCTGTACCAGGATATTTTGACCGGTTTTAAGAATATCTGAGATCTTCCCATCCTTATCTATATCCGGTTCGGATTGGATTTTCGAGATGGAAAAGATTTTGTTGTTTTTTGACGAGGCAGCTTTGAGAAACTTATTCAGAGTGGCAAACTGCGGCCCCATGTCAAGGTAATGGAGAAAAGCATCTTTCTCGTATCCAACGTCAATGAATGCAGCGTTCAAACTGGGCATAATTTTCTTTACGCGTCCGAGATAGATATCTCCAACGGCAAATTTAGCCCCTGTCATTTCCCTGTTAAGTTCGACTAACCGCTTATCTTCCAATAAAGCAATCACCACTTCAGATGGAGAGACATCTACAATTATATCGCTACTCACTACGTTTTCCTATTTTTTTACGTTTAAATTACCAGACTTAAAAACATATTAAACCTAAAGCACTCAGTACTTTAGGTTTAATATTAATAGTGTCTTTAAAAGCTATTGCTTAATAAAGAACGACTATTTTTTCTTTTTATGTCTGTTTTTTCTCAGTCTCTTTTTACGCTTGTGCGTAGCCATTTTGTGTCCTTTTCTTTTTTTTCCGCTTGGCATAATAAATTATTTTACTTGGTCTTTAACTTGTGCTACAAATGTTTTCGCTGGTTTGAAAGAAGGGATAAAATGCTCAGGAATAATGATCGTAGTATTCCTTGAAATATTACGTGCAGTTTTCTCTGCTCTTCTTTTTACTATAAAACTGCCAAAACCACGAAGATACACGTTTCTTCCCTCGGTTAGAGAATCTTTCACTGTTTCCATGAAAGCTTCAACGGCTTTCTGTACTGTCACTTTCTCAATACCTGTGTTTTTACTTACCTCGTTTACGATATCTGCTTTTGTCATTTCTTAAAATATTTAGTTTTCAACAATTTATAAAACCGAAACAATTGGTGTGCAAAAATAAAAATTATTTAAAAATTAGAAACATTATAATTAGATTATTTTTGCAATTCGAAAAGATTTTAAAGTAGTTAGACAAAACATGGATATTTTCAACTCTAATATACATCAATGGTATTCTAAATTCAAGCGTGATTTGCCGTGGCGAAACACACATGATCCTTACTTTATCTGGCTTTCAGAAATTATTCTTCAGCAGACCAGGGTTGATCAGGGGTTAGCGTATTATTCGAAATTTGTGGATGAATTCCCAACAATCACAAGTCTTGCCCAAGCAACTGAAGATCAGGTATTGAAATTATGGCAAGGCTTAGGTTATTACTCCAGGGCCAGAAACCTTCATTTCACTGCTAAATATATCAAGGACCAATACTACGGAAAATTTCCGGATAAATATCATGAATTGCTATTATTAAAAGGAATAGGTCATTATACGGCAGCAGCAATCGCATCCATTTCCTTTAACGAGCAGGTTCCTGCCGTGGATGGAAATGTTTTCAGGGTTCTTTCCCGCTATTTTGGAATCAGTGATCCCATCGATACTACTCAGGGGAAAAAAGTATTCACAAAATTGGCTGGAGATCTGATCAAAGGAACCGATCCGGGCATGCACAATCAGGCCCTTATGGAATTTGGGGCCCTGCAGTGCACTCCGCAAAAACCGAATTGTTTGGAATGTCCTTTGATGAATCATTGTTATGCCTATTCTGCCAATAAAACAGCAGACTTTCCGGTCAAACAAAATAAAACCAAGCAACGCGATCGCTATTTTAGCTATTTTGTACTTCACCACGAAGAACATACGTGGATTAAAAAGCGTTTAAATAAAGATATCTGGAAAAATCTATATGAATTTCCCATGATTGAAACATTGTCTGCCACATCCATCGAAACACTTTTTTCAATGCAGGAAGTAAAGCAATTAGTGAGTTCTGATTTTGTAGTGGGGAAAATAGTGGATTGGAAAGTTCATCTATTGTCGCATCAGAAAATAAACTACCGGATTATCTCAATTCACAAGCTTGGGGAGAGTAAAATGCCCGATGATTTGATTAAGGTAAATAAGGCAGATATTTTTAACTTTGCGATACCTAAATTATTGGAAAAACATATAAAAAATGGACTTAATGAATGATTTTTTAATTTAGAAATGTTAATTTTAAACAATTGATGTTCAATTAAATAATTTGTAGAAATATACAATAGAGTGTAAGTATTTTATTGTAAATTTATTTGTAATTAAACTAAAAAATATACCCATATGTCAGTAAACAAAGTAATTTTAGTTGGTAACGTGGGCCGTGATCCCGAAACCAAACATTTAGACAAAGGTGTTACAGTAACCAGGTTCTCGTTGGCAACAACTGAGAATTACACTGCAAAAACCGGGGAAAAGGTAAGTAACACTGAATGGCACAATATTGTGGCATGGAGAGGCCTTGCTGAAATGATAGAAAAGTATGTAAAAAAAGGCAGCCAGATTTATATTGAAGGTCGGCTTAGGACAAATTCATACGAAAAAGATGGTCAAAAGCATTTCTCAACTGAAATCGTGGCAGATAACATCCAATTATTGGGTAAACGCGAAGGACAGGCAGAAACGACCCCTCAGAATGGACGGACAGATCAACAACTGCAATCTGTGAGTGAACCGGATTTTAATCAACCGGAAGAAGACGATTTACCATTTTAATAACTAATAATACTTAATTGGAAACAGATCCTTATCCTATACTGAGCGCAATATCATGGAATATTGAATTCTTTTCTTTTACTCCTGGTATTGTCGCCAGCCTTACTGTCATTCTGATCTTGTTACTCTGTTCGGCATTAATTTCCGGATCGGAAGTCGCTTACTTTTCTTTAAGTGCTTCTGAGAAACAGAAAATCAATGGCATACAGACTAAAAAGAATACTTATTTACTCAAAAACCTTGAATCCCCAGAGCAATTATTGGCTACCCTCCTGGTGGCCAATAATTTTGTTAATGTAGGTGTTGTTATTTTATCAAGTTTAACCATTAATCACCTGGTTAGCTTTCCTCAAAAGCCTGTTCTGGAGTTTGTCTTTCACGTCCTTATCATCTCCTTTCTCATTTTACTGATAGGTAAGATTATTCCCAAGGTATATAGCACGAAACATGCCTTGAAATTTGCCCGTTTCATTTCTTTGCCACTGTACTACCTGATTCGGATTCTTAAACCTATCAACTCCATCTTCCTCTTGTCGAACTCGTTTATGAATAAGTGGAGCCATACAAATAACCAACAGCTGTCCGTTGACCAATTGTCACAGGCACTGGAACTGACATCTCAATATGAGTCAAAAGAAGACAAGGAAATCTTAAAGGGCATTGTTCAATTTGGAAATAAGAGTGTGGCCGATATCATGCATTCACGCGTGGATGTTGTTTCGGCAGACATGAAGGACAGTTATCCAAAGATTCTAAGCCTGATAACAGAAACAGGCTTTTCCAGGATTCCTGTTTATTCCGATACGTTTGATAATATAAAGGGAATACTTTATATCAAGGATATTCTTCCCCATGTGCATAAAGGGGCCACTTTCCGCTGGCAAAGTCTTATAAGACCTCCATTCTATGTTCCTGAGACCAAAAAGATTGATGATCTGCTGGAGGAATTTCAAAAGAGCAAAGTGCATATGGCCATTGTGGTGGATGAATATGGAGGAAGCTCCGGAATTGTTACCCTGGAAGATATTCTGGAAGAAATAGTAGGAGAAATAACCGATGAATTTGATGAGGAAGAGTTATTCTATACCAAGATCAGTGATAACACGTATATCTTTGACGGGAAAGTCCTTATCGAGGATTTCCTCAAGGTAATAGGTTATGATGAAACTTTCCTGGATGACTTAAAAGGAGAGGCTGATACTCTGGCAGGGCTTATTCTTGAGCTAAAAGGTGAAATACCGGCGAAGAATGATATTCTCAACTGCAAAAACTTTGTCTTTACGATCGATTCTGTGGATAACAGACGTATCAAGCAGATTAAAGT
Organism: Prolixibacteraceae bacterium; assembly: GCA_014380255.1. Next base: position 6,337 of record JACMKG010000426.1, read on the forward strand.
TGAAATTAAACCCACCGTGCAATAATCCAAGATGAAAAATATCCTATTTATTTTTTCTATTATCTTATTGCTTCTTGCAAACTCCTGCAAAGAGGAATATATCCCCAAGCCACGTGGCTATTTCAGAATAGACTTTCCTGAAAAGGCCTATATTTCGTTGGTTTCGGATACCATACCTTATCGGTTTGAAATTCCAACATACAGCCGGATAGAAGCAGATAAGGGACGAATCACTGAACCTTACTGGGTGAATCTAAAAATACCTCAGCACCGGGCGGAAGTTCATATAAGCTACAAGGCGGTGAATAACAACCTAATGGAACTCACGGAAGACTCCCGGACCCTGGCATACAAGCATTCAGTTAAAGCAGATGCAATCAATGAACGGGTTTTCATTAATGCTGAAAAAAAAGTATTTGGAACCATATACCAGATCGATGGGAATGCAGCATCCCCGCTCCAATTTTATCTCACCGACAGTACCAAGCATTTTTTAAGAGGGGCATTGTATATCCGCGAAGTTCCCAACATCGATTCTATCCGCCCGGTCATTGAATTTCTTACCCCGGATATCATTCATTTGATTGAAACCACTGAATGGACCCGCTAAATGCCTATCTATAAATCCATATCAATTGACAAAGGATTGCTTTCAGTGTGGCAAATCTCGGAAACCCTGGAAGAACTGCTTTCAGCATTTACCCAGGAAGAATTAGCAGATCCGGCTTTTCAGAGCTTCACCTTTGAAAAAAGAAAGTGTGAATGGCTGGCAACCCGGGCATTGTTAAAGCAAATGATTGGTGCTGAATTTAAAGTTTCATACTCCCCGTCAGGCAAACCGCTTCTAAACCATCTTGTATATAAGCATATCAGCATCAGTCATTCGCGTGATTTTGTGGTGGTGTATCTCCACCAGGATCAGGCCGTTGGAATCGATGTTGAAAGTATGAACCGCAATTATGCACCTATCACAAAAAGATATCTTTCAGAATCAGAACTGGGAGATGTGAAAGAAAACATCCTTCATCAATGTCTTTATTGGTGTGCCAAAGAAGCCATCTTTAAACTAGTGGAAGATGAAGGTATTGATTTCAGGAAACAAATTGAAGTGATGGCTTTGGATTCTCAAAAGACCTACATGACCGCTAAATATACGTCCGCTGATGAAGAGACCATCTACCGGCTTCAGTACGATATCTTTCATCAACACTGCATGGTATGGGCCTGTAACATTCCTTCGACGACAATAAAGTTTTAAGGATTGGAATTTTAATTGATCAAAAAGTGAGATTAATCGTTTATATAATTACATTTAATACATCTCACATTTGTAACAATGAAACAAACCGAATCACATATCTTAGTCATCTTTGGAGCTTCAGGCGATTTGACCAAAAGAAAACTTATTCCTGCATTATATGAATTGCATACCCAGCAATTGCTTCCCGAAAAGCTGGCAGTCCTGGGCGTTTCACGTACAGAACTCACTGACGAAAGCTTCCGGGAAAAAATGAAGGAGTTCTTGTCTGTTCATCCTCAGGATCAGCAAGATATTGATTCTTTTTTAGAGCACTTATACTACCAACCACTATCAACAGCTAATTCAGCTGATTACACTATTCTTAAATCAAGACTGGAAACTTTGGGTAACGACCTCGATATACCAGCTAACTATATTTATTATCTGTCGACCCCACCCAACATGTACCAGATTATTCCTCAAAGCCTGGCTAATGTTGGTCTGAACAATACAGCTGACGGGTTCAAACGGCTGATCATCGAAAAGCCTTTTGGTACCGACTTGAAAAGTGCTAAGGAACTCAATAAAAATCTGTTAAATTATTTTTCTGAAGAGCAACTGTACCGGATCGATCACTATCTGGGCAAGGAAACGGTTCAGAATATGCTGGTAACACGCTTCTCGAATGGCATCTTTGAGCCTATCTGGAATCATAATTTCATCCACCACGTTGAAATTACTTCTGCCGAAAAGCTCGGGGTAGAAAACCGCGGCGGTTACTATGATCATTCGGGAGCGATGCGTGATATGGTCCAAAATCACCTGATGCAGCTCGTGGGAATGATTGCCATGGAGCCACCCGTAGTCATTGAAGC
>JACMKG010000069.1 GCA_014380255.1 Prolixibacteraceae bacterium
ACCCAATTTAGGAATCTATGAAAAATATTGACAAACAAAGTCTGGAAAATGCTTATCGTTTAGTTGAATCGGGCGATATTGATAAAATTGAAATCGGAACAACGAAAGGATTGCAACAAATCCATCATTACTTGTTTGATAAATTATATGATTTTGCAGGTCAAATACGCATAAAAAACATTTCAAAAGGAGGTTTTAGATTTGCTAACGCTTTGTATTTAAATGAAATATTGGTAAAAATTGAACAAATGCCAGAGAATACGTTTGCAGAAATCATTGCGAAGTATGTAGAAATGAATATCGCACACCCTTTTATGGAAGGAAATGGCAGAACAATGCGTATCTGGCTGGATATGATTTTGAAAACAAGACTAAATAAAGTGGTAAACTGGCAGTTTGTAGATAAAATATTGTATTTACAGGCAATGGAAAGAAGCCCAGTAAATGATTTAGAAATTAGAACATTGCTTTCAGATCATTTAACAGATGAAATCAATAACCGGGCAATAATCATTAAGGGAATAGAGCAATCGTATTATTATGAAGGATACGAAAAAGAAGATGATGAGGAATAATTAGATTACTGAGAGAATCTTACGAAAACTCACAATTGATTAAACAAAAATAGGATGAGAAAGATAATTGCAGCAATCAATATGACTCTGGACGGGTTTTGTGATCATACGGCCATCCTGCCCGACGAAGAGATACATCAGCATTATACGGAATTATTGGGTCATGGAGACGCCATTTTATATGGCAGAACGACCTATCAGCTTATGGAGTTTTGGCGAACATTTTTAGAAAACCCTTCCGAAGAAAAATCAATGAATGACTTTGCCATAGCTATTGACACGATTCCAAAGATTGTTTTTTCCCATAGCCTGAACCATGTGGAATGGAAAAGTGCAACCCTTGCAACTCGTGATTTAAAACAAACAGTTTTGGAGCTCAAGCAAACCAGCAAGGACGGGAGTAAAGATATTCTTGTTGGTAGCCGTAGTTTAATTATACAGCTCTTGAAACTTAACTTGATTGATGAATTGCAGCTGTGTGTTCACCCCGTTATAGCAGGAGGCGGATTGACGTTATTTGAAAACATAAACGACCGGATAATTCTTAACCTTATAAAAACTAAAACCTTTGGCTCTGGCGCGGTAACGCATTATTACGAACCGACCACAATACCGATTGGAGAAGTGTAATAGTTTTCCCGAACTATCGCATAGGCGATCACTTCGTTTGTATGCATTCAGATAATCAAGTAATTACCAAAATAATAAATCAAAGGTCGTTACCTCTATGTTTCCCCATCAGGGGATTCCCAAGTACTCGCATTCGCGTTAACTCCATTTAAATTCATGCCTTGGGGTGTTTTGAGGTTTCGAATCCTGGGAAATAAAGCACTTTTTTGCCGTAGGCAATTCATATCAATAGAAAAAACAGTGATCAATAAAGAGAATCTTTTTCCCTTTAGGGAATTCATATTCATTAAAAAAAGGTTTGGCTTTGATTGGAAAATTTAATTAAGATGTATCCCCTACCGGGGAAGGGGACCAAGTTGTTATACTTGCATTTTTCTATTGACATGCATTCCCTAACGGGGAAAAGGAAGCGGAATCCAGGCATACGAAGTTAACGCCTATGCGAACTATCGGGATCGTATCCTCAATTGTTCTAACACTTTCCGCCTATCCATCGGAAAGGTCCCGCCTATCCATCGGCATTATACTGATCCAGATAGTTCGGCAGGATTAATTTATAAATCAAATTGGTATAAAAATGTTTGTTTAACAGGGCTCTTGCATTCTGTCTCCTGGAATTTCTTAACGTAAAGCCAATACACGAATAAGATGAGATCTGTCATTTAAATGATATATTTGCAGACTCAAAAACTGATCGTATGAGGTATTTGTGGTGTGTGATTTTCTTTCTTGGCCTATTGAGCACAGAGGTTTTTGCTCAACCAGATACACTGGATGTGAATTCAGGGACTATGCCGCAGGCTGCCCCCATGGAAGAGCTTCTTGGAAGGTTACCTGTGAGGCAGGATTCGCGCATTACCGACCTTCTGGTGCGCCATACGCAACTGAATCAACGCAAAAAAGGAATTGAAGGCTTCCGGCTGGAGATCTACTTTAGCTCCGAAAGCAGGGCCCGCGAAAGGGCTATGAGGGTTAAAAACGAATTCAACCTACAGTTTCCCGAACTACCGGCTTACGTCTCCTTTCAGACGCCTAATTTTAAAGTGCGGATTGGCGATTTCAGAAACAAAAGCGAGGCGCTAAAGGCCAAAGCCAGCATCGCATCCAGGTATCCGAATGCCTTTATTGTCAAGGATATGATCCGGTTTCCTGAATTATTTACCCAAAGTATAGAACAAACTGAAGAACAATGAGTGAATTGATTAAACATGAGTGTGGA
>JACMKG010000070.1 GCA_014380255.1 Prolixibacteraceae bacterium
GGAGCTTATCCTGCGTGGAAATGAGGGTTCTGAAGGGTTTGCCGGGCCGGGGCACAATGCCGAGATTATTACTGATGACAAGGGCACCGATTGGTTTCTTTACCATGGTATGATGAAATCAAAAGCCTTGCTGAGCAACGGTACCAACCGACGGTCGCTGATGCTCGATAAAATTAACTGGGTGAACGAATGGCCCCAGATTCAGGGGCAACAACCATCGGTCGTAAGACAAAACGGTCCGGTATTCAAATAACCAAATTCCTGCTTAATCTTAAAAACAACTGAGTCAGGATGTTGCAAATTGCGGAAAGTGAACAATCATCATTTCTATTATATGATTATTGGCGATTGAAAAAGCTTTTTATATAATCTCATGCATATTTTTAAAAGATTGGAGAGTAAAATTTAATCTCATCCTGTATTATTAATTAAAGGGTCTCGCTCTTTAGAATGATCCCTGCAAACCAAAGAAGCGCTACTATAAATTGAACTCCTAATGATGAAAAATAGAACGATGAGATTATTGTATGCCTTGCTGCTCGTGTTTTTAACGCAAGGCGCTTTCAGTAAAGAAAACGACAGACTTATCCACGCAAGCCAACAGCAAAGTGTAGTAATGGAGAAAGTCCCGTTTGGTGATCCATTTATCATGCTTTGGGAAGGAAAATACTATGCTTACGGAACCCTTTCTTCGGATGGCATTGCGGTATTGGTGTCCGATGACTTGCTTACCTGGTCCACCCCCGATGGCCTTGTCGATGGTTTGGCATTAAACAAAGCAGATGTGTGGGCCGATCGCTGGTTCTGGGCCCCGGAAGTATACCGACAGAACGGGAAATTCTACATGTACTACTCGGCTGACGAACACATTTGTGTGGCAACAAGCGATTCTCCACTCGGCCCCTTTAAGCAGGATACCCAAAAGCCCATGATCGAAGGGGAGAAGTGTATTGATAATTCCTTGTTCGTGGATGATAATGGTAAATCCTACTTGTTTTTCGATCGCTTCGACGATGGATTAAACATCTGCATAGCTGAGCTTGAAGACAACCTTATGGATCTGAAACCTGGCACTATCAGCAAATGCATTCATGTTTCACAGCCCTGGGAGGAGATCTGGCCACGGGTCAATGAAGGATCCTTTGTGGTCAAACGCAACGGTGTCTATTACATGACTTACTCGGCCAACAGTTACGAAAGTCTGTTTTATGGAATTGGGGTTGCCTGTGCCACCAACATCAAGGGGCCTTGGGTTAAATATGAAAACAATCCTTTGCTTCAAAAGCCTGAAGGCTTGGTAGGAGTGGGCCACAGTGCCATGTTTACAGACAAGCAAGGACAGCTGCGCATTGTTTTTCATGCCCATAACAACACTCAGAAAATTCATCCCCGGCACATGTACATCAGCACCGTAAGGTTTGAAAATAAAGCGGGCAGGGAAGAAATGGTCATTGATAAAAACTACATAACTCCCATTCTAAAAAAATAAGATGGATCTCACTTAATCAATTTAGGAGCGGTTTTGCCAGTAGCTGGTAGCTGGAAGCTGGCAGCTAGCGGCTGGCCACTAGCCACTGGCAAGAATGCTTTGATTAGCAGAATAGATGATTAGGAGCCGGTTTTACCAGTAGCTAGAAGCTGGCAACTAGCAGCTAGCAAGAATGCTTTGATTAGCAGAATAGATGATTAGGAACAGCTTTTGCCAGTAGCTAGAAGCCAGAACCCAGTAGCCAGTAAAAGGAATAATTTAAAATCAAATAATAAGTAAAAACCAAAAGAATCATTTAGATGAAAAACCTGTTAATTCTAATGGCAATTGTCGCGACAATTGTTCTTAATTCATGCCAGCCAAAACCCACTGCTACACCAACTGCAGAGCGCTGGACGGAAGAAAAAGCACAGCAATGGAGTACCGAGAATGGATGGCTTCGTGGCAGTAATTTCAATCCCAGTACGGCTATCAACCAGCTTGAAAACTGGCAGGCCGAGACTTTCGATACTGTAACCATTGATCGTGAACTGGGCTGGGCTGAAGGAATCGGCATGAACGTCATGCGCGTATACCTTCACCACGTGGCATGGGAAGTGGATCAGAAAGGCTTCAAGGACCGCATGGATAAATACCTTGCTATTGCCACCAAACATGGCATCAAGACTGTTTTTGTATTTTTTGATGATTGCTGGAACCCTACGTACCAGGCCGGTAAACAGCCTGAACCTAAGCCAGGCGTTCACAATTCAGGATGGGTACGCGATCCGGGGGATCTGCTCTTGAGCGATACTACCCTGATGACTACTCTTGAAACTTACGTTAAAGATGTACTTACAACCTTTAAAGATGATAAACGCATTGCCCTGTGGGATTTATACAATGAACCCGGGAATTCAAATTATGGAAACAAATCCATGCCTTTGCTTCAGAATGTATTCAAATGGGGCCGCGAGATCAATCCTTCACAGCCTTTGTCATCAGGGGTGTGGAACCTTTCTTTAAGTGATTTGAACAAGTTCCAGGTGGAAAACTCGGATATCATCACCTATCACAATTACGAAAGTCCAGAAAAGCACCAGGCAGCCATCGATACGCTGAAAAGGTATAACCGTCCGCTGTTTTGCACCGAATACATGGCCCGCCGCAACAACAGCTTGTTTACCAACATTATGCCCATGCTGAAAGAGCAGAACATCGGTGCGATCAACTGGGGTTTGGTAGCCGGGAAATCCAATACCAAGTATGCCTGGGATGAGCCTATCGCTGACGGTGCCGAACCACCGCTGTGGTTTCATGAAATATTCCATCCCGATGGAACACCTTACAAGCAGGAAGAAGTGGATCTTATAAAAAGCCTGACAGGTAAATAAACCTTTCGCTATTATTCTTCATTTATAAAAAACCCCTTTGTTCAAATACGGCAAGGGGTTTTTTGCTTTCTATTATTGAGTATTGAATATTGGTTATTGGATATTAACACAACAGAAAAATAAGTCAAAAGTCAAAAGTTAAAAGTAAAAAAGGAACAAGAAATAAGGAATTGAAAAGGTCGATGCTTCTTTCGCGTAAGTGATAATGAAAACCTGCACGCAACCATTTATCACATTGGCTCGTCTTAAAAATTAGAGCCCAAAAGCACTTTTTGCAGAAGATTACAAGAATCTGATAAACATTTTTACAACACATTA
>JACMKG010000427.1 GCA_014380255.1 Prolixibacteraceae bacterium
AGGATACTGATTTTCAGAAAAGCAGTAGATTTTAACTCGATAACCTCGCGCTGTTGAAGCAGAGATCCTACAGAACCCATATTTTCAGCATTTCTTCCAGAGGCCAGAAACTGTTGCCTCCAATCCAGGGTTTCAGCCAGCTCAATGATAGCCAACTGTTTTTGCCTGATTGTTTCGGCATCTTGACTGCTGTTCTGGATGGATTCTGCCAATCTGTTTTTCCCACCAAAGGTGACCGTTCGGTTTAGAAACTGAAAAAAAGAGTTTTCACCAAACAGGTCAAGGTCATACGAATAATCATGATCTGGATGAATGAATTCATTGCCGGGGGCAAAAGGGCTGAAGTCTCGCCTGATGGCTTTCACCTCGTTGACATTGACATCAACCAGGTTCAGGAAATAGTTGAGTTGTTTCTCGGTATAAACGGATTTCTTAACCAACCAAAGAAAGGCAGCCAGACAGGCTATTACAGTGAACCAACCTGCCAGATGACTGATTGGTATCAGGTATACAAAAGTTAGGATAATTAGCCCGAAAAGGGCCAGCCTGAGCCAGGATATGAAGCGAAGGTGCAGTTTCTTTTTATCCGATTCCTGCCTGTAAAGCTTTGCCAGAGCCTCATACCGATCAATGATTTCCTGTTTCATGCGTTATGGATCCATATTGTAAAGCCACTGAAGTTTGCAGTCGTCTTTAAGGCTTCAAACTTCAGTGGTATTTATAGCTTACTTATTCAGTATTTGCCATATTTTATCTTTCAGGCTCATGATTCCTTCACCGGTTATGGATGAAATAAACTGGTGAGGTATATCCTTCAAGACTATGGATATTTCAGCTTTTAATTCATCGTCCAGGAAATCGCTTTTGGTGATAACTAAAAACCGTTCTTTGTCGAGCAATTCGGGATTGTATTTTTCAAGCTCGTTCATCAGGATAAAATAATCCTTGCGGTAGTCCTTCGAATCAGCAGGAACCATAAACAGGAGCATCGAATTTCGTTCAATGTGACGCAGGAAGCGTAGGCCTAGACCTTTGCCTTCATGTGCCCCTTCGATGATACCGGGAATATCGGCCATTACAAATGATTGATTGTCCCTGTAGCTTACAATTCCAAGATTAGGAACAAGGGTGGTAAAGGGATAATCGGCAATCTTGGGTTTTGCAGCCGACACGACAGACAGTAAGGTTGACTTTCCAGCACTTGGGAATCCCACCAGACCAACATCGGCCAGGATTTTTAGCTCGAGCGTATAATACCCTTCTATCAGTTCTTCGCCAGGCTGTGCAAAACGAGGTGTTTGCTGAGTGGGTGATTTGAAATGGGTATTTCCCAAACCTCCACGACCACCCTTTACGAGAATATGTGATTCGCCATCCTGGGTTATTTCAAAGAGGAATTCACCGGTATCGGCATTCTTTGCCAGCGTACCCAGTGGAACATCCAGGTAAATATCTTCACCATCAGCACCTGTACTGCATTGTTTTCCACCAGAGCCACCGTGGCCGGCAAATACATGTTTCCGATATTTCAAATGGAGAAGAGTCCACATTTGAGAATTTCCTCTCAGAATGATATGTCCTCCCCGTCCACCGTCACCGCCATCAGGGCCACCCTTTGGTTCAGACTTTTCCCTACGCAGGTGGGTTGATCCGGGACCACCATTACCGGATTTGCAAAATATCTTAACGTAATCTACAAAATTAGTATCTGCCATTTATAAATCTTTTAATGTTCAACATTCCAGGTTCGAAAAAGTTAGTCCACACTACAACAATCACTTTACCCGATTATTAGTTTTAGTACCAGGAATTTTGCAGGGCGCAATATGCACAAAAAAAGACGAATGGCCAAGAAACCACCCGTCTTTATATGTTTATTATCAGAAACTTAAAGAGCGCTTACCGTTTCTATCAATCTGTGAGCAATATCTTCAATAGAACCCATTCCGTTTATCTCGTAGTATTTATTCTGAGCTGAATAATAATTGATCAGCGGAAGGGTTTTCTCATTGTAAACTTTGATTCTGTTTTCGATGATGGATACATCCTGATCGTCGGAACGGCCGGAGGTTAACCCACGGGAAAGCAAACGATTGACAAGCTCTTGCTTTTCGACATTCAGACTAATCATTCCTGAAACAGGAGTACCCATTTCTTTCAACAATTGATCCAATGCCCAGGCCTGATCAACTGTGCGAGGAAAGCCATCGAAGATATATCCAGGGGCATTTACATTTTCCTGCAGTTTTGACTTGATCATTCCAATGACAATCGAATCAGGAACAAGAAAACCTTTGTCCATATAACTCTTAGCCTCTAGGCCCATTTCAGTTTGCTGGGCAATCTGATTACGCAACAGGTCACCTGTTGAAATATGAATGAGCTGGAATTTCTCTATTAGAAAATCAGCTTGAGTTCCTTTGCCGGCTCCCGGGGGGCCGAATAATACTAAATTTAACATTGCAATCTTTACTTTTCAGTTACTTTATAGATATCTATCAGATTGCGTCCTCTGCCATTATAATCAAGACCATAGCCAACGATAAAGTCATTCGGTATTTCAATTCCGATGTAATCCAGCGGAACCACAACTTTAAGGGCATCTGGTTTTAAAAGCAAAGTAGCAATTTTTATTTCTGATGGGTTTTTGCTCCTGATCTGTTCGATCGTTTGAGAAATGGTTATTCCTGAATCTACAATATCCTCAAGGACAACCACTGTACGGCCAGTCATATCCTCATTCAGCCCGATCAGTTCTTTGACTGTTCCGGTAGAATTGGTTCCCGTATATGAAGCAAGTTTTATAAACGATATTTCTGCATCAAGTAACGAAATGCGCTTGAATATTTCGGCAGCAAACATGAATGATCCATTCAATATGCAAATAAACAAAGGATTCTTATCTTTCAAATCGTTGTTCATCTTCTCTGCCATCTCTTCTACGATCGCCCTTATTTTTTCGTAAGGAATAAAAAGCTCAAACTCTTTGTCTAGAATGTTTACGTTTTTCATCAGTATATATTTGGAAATATTCAGTTGCTGTGGAACTTTAAATCTATTTTTTTAACTTATTTTTGACATGAAAAATAAAGCGACAAAGTAACAAAACTAATTTCTATTGAGAAAATTTAATATTGAAAAGATGAAACCACGAGTTAGTATTATTATGGGGAGCACCTCCGATCTGGGAGTGATGGAAGCTGCTGCCAAAGTGTTGGATGAATTTGAAGTTCCTTTTGAAATCAATGCTTTGTCGGCTCACCGCACCCCTGAAGCTGTTGAAACCTTTGCCAAAGGAGCCAAATTGAGGGGAATCGAGGTTATTATTGCCGCCGCCGGTATGGCAGCCCATTTGCCGGGAGTAATAGCAGCCATGACAACCCTTCCTGTAATCGGGGTTCCTATTAATGCCTCGCTAAACGGATTGGATGCCTTGCTTGCCATTGTGCAAATGCCTCCAGGAATACCTGTTGCCACGGTGGCCGTTAACGGAGCTCAAAATGCCGGAATTCTGGCCGTTCAGATGATGGCCCTTGGCGATCAGCAACTTGCAGGCAAACTAGATGCCTTCAAGGAAAGCCTGAAAGAAAAAATAGAAAAAGCCAATAAAGATCTTTCTGAAATAAAATTTAAGTTTAAGACCAATTAGTTTTGACTTATTAACAGAATAGTAGTAACTTGTATGCACTAAACAGGCTTCTGAAATCTATCAGAAATCTGTTTAGTGTTTTCATGTTATGAAATTGTTACCTGCCCTTACCTGTTTCATAATTTTCATATTTATAGTACACTTTTCTGAGGCGCAGGAAGTCTTTACCCCTGCTTCCAGGTCTCAATCCCTGGCCGGTATTTCTGTATGTCTGAGCGATGCATGGTCTGCATTTGGCAATCAGGCAGGACTTGCACAAATCAACCGTCCCATTCTTGGCGGCACTTTTCAAAACCGCTTTCTTTTAAAGGAATTATCTACAGGTTCAGCTCTTTTTATTCTCCCGGTTCAATCTTCGGTTTTTGCAATTACCTTTTATCAGTTCGGCAAAACTATCTTCCGGCAGGAGAAGCTAGGAATTACTTTTGCCCAAAGTTTAAGCCCAAAGCTACATGCTGGACTTCAATTCAATTACTACAGCTTTTTCATGCCCGAGGAAAACCAGTCAAAAGGTACTTATGGTGTTGAATTAGGATTTCAGTATCAGTTAACAAAAAATGTCTTAATGGGTATTCATGCCTTGAACCCTATAAAGACCAGCATCAAAACGTTTTCAGGTGAATATGATTATCCTACACGATACAATCTTGGCGCATTAATTCAGCTATCCGGCAGTTTTGGTTTTATGACAGAAGTAGAGAAACAACTTCTTATTCCGGAGATTATAATTAAGACAGGTCTGGAATATGAGATTATGAAAAAGCTTGTTCTTCGAACAGGTCTTTCAGGCAAACCCTATCAGTTAGCAGCAGGAATGGGTTTTGAGGTAAAAAAACTCAGAATTGATCTGGCTGTTGCTTACAATCAACATTTAGGAAATTCTCCCTCGGCTTCATTTCAATACCAATTCTGATGCGAAAATCAATCCTGATCATATTGGTATTACTTTCTGTTTCAGGTGCCTTAGGTGCGCAGGAACGGGTACAGAAGATACTGGAAGAATTATTGGAATCATACGGTTCAGAGCCGGAAGAGAATGTTGACTTCCAGGAAGTAATCGACAACCTGACTTATTTTAGCCAACATCCCATTCCAATTAACGAGGCCACTAAAGACAATCTTCTTCAATTATATTTTTTATCCGACATGCAGATTGAGGACT
>JACMKG010000428.1 GCA_014380255.1 Prolixibacteraceae bacterium
AACTGCTGTTAACGTACAGTCAATGGTGTTTGGCAACATGGGACTTAGCTCGGCCACAGGGGTAGCCTTTACCCGTGATGCAGGAACCGGTGAAGATGTATTCAACGGTGAATACCTGATCAATGCTCAGGGAGAAGATGTGGTAGCCGGTATTCGTACCCCTCAACAGATTACTCTGGAAGGAAGCAAACGTTGGGCCATTCTGGCAGGAGTCTCTGAAGCTGAACGTGCGGCTAACTTTCCATCCCTTGAAGAAACAATGCCTCGCCTTTACCAGGAATTAAATGAAGTGCAGCAAAAGCTTGAAAATCATTACCGCGATATGCAGGATATTGAATTTACCATTCAGGAAGGTAAATTATGGATGCTGCAAACCCGTAATGGTAAACGTACAGGTGCAGCCATGGTAAAAATTGCTGTAGATATGCTCGAACAAGGAATTATTGGTGATAAAACAGCCCTTCAGCGTATTGATGCCAATAAGCTGGATGAATTGTTACACCCTATCTTCGATACCGATGCCCTGAAAAGCACCACTGTACTGGCCAAAGGATTGCCTGCTTCTCCTGGAGCTGCAACCGGACAAATTGTATTCTTTGCCGACGAAGCAATGAAATATGAAAAATCATTATTGGTACGTATTGAGACTTCTCCTGAAGACCTTGAAGGTATGAACATTGCCCAGGGTATTCTTACTGCCCGCGGAGGTATGACCTCACACGCAGCTGTAGTAGCTCGTGGTATGGGTAAATGTTGCGTTTCAGGTGCTGGATCCATTAAGATTGATTACAAATCCCGCACCATGACTATGGATGGGAAAACATTCGCTGAAGGAGACTGGATTTCATTGAATGGCTCAACAGGTGAAGTATATGAGGGTAAAGTGAAGACCATGAATCCTGGTGTTGGTGGTGACTTTGGTAAAGTGATGAAACTTGCTGATCAGTTCACCCGCATGACTGTGCGCACCAATGCCGATACTCCCCACGATGCACGTGTAGCCCGTGACTTTGGAGCACAGGGAATTGGCCTTTGCCGCACCGAGCACATGTTCTTTGAAGGTGAACGAATCAAAGCGATGCGCGAAATGATTCTTTCTTCAGATACCAAGGGACGTGAAAAAGCATTGGCTAAACTATTGCCATACCAGCGTGCAGACTTCGAAGGAATCTTTGAAGCAATGGAAGGTTTCGGAGTTACTGTTCGTCTGCTCGATCCACCATTGCATGAATTTGTTCCTCATCAGCAAGCTACCCAGAAAGAACTGGCCAATGAAATGGGCATTTCTATCGACATGGTTAAGAATAAAATTGCCGAACTGGAAGAGTTCAACCCTATGTTAGGTCACCGCGGTTGCCGTTTAGGAATTACTTATCCAGAGATTACTGCCATGCAGGCACGTGCAATCATTGAAGCTGCCATCAACCTGAAAGCTAAAGGAATTGATGCACGTCCAGAAATAATGGTTCCATTGGTAGGAACTGTTGCCGAATTGAAGAACCAGGCTGATATCATTCGCTCTACTGCAGAAAAGGTATTTGCTGAAAAAGGCGACCGTATTGACTACCTTTTAGGTACCATGATTGAAATTCCTCGTGCTGCCTTAACTGCAGACCATATTGCTGCCGAAGCTGACTTCTTCTCCTTTGGAACCAATGACCTTACTCAGATGACCTTAGGTTATTCTCGTGATGATGCCGGTAAATTCTTACCTGATTATCTGTCAAGAGGCATCCTGAAACAGGATCCATTCCAGGTTCTTGACCAGAATGGTGTTGGTCAACTCATTGAAATGGGTGTTAACAAAGGACGTTCAGCGAAACCTGGCTTGAAAGTGGGAATCTGTGGAGAACATGGTGGAGAACCAAGTTCAATTGAATTCTGCGATAAATTAGGATTGAACTATGTGAGCTGCTCTCCATTCCGTGTGCCAATTGCACGCGTTGCTGCCGCACAAGCACACATAAAGCACAGTAACAATTAATTCCGGAATACTTATTAGTACTTCTTATTATACAAAAAGAGGATAATCCATCAGGATTATTCTCTTTTTTAATTTATCCCTTAGCCAGGCAAATAGCCCGTTTAAAGACCATATCTTATTAGGACCTGAAATACCATTTAATGCGCCTTAAAGTTGTACAAAGGCTTTATAACCCCTATAATATCGACCGTATCCACAATTGCTGATTTAATTTCATCAATGGGCTTATAGGCCTGAGGAGCCTCATCCAAGGTTTCGCTACTCACCGACGTGGAGTAAACATCTTTCATGGTCTGAATAAACTCATGCATCGGGATCGCTTCTTTTGCTTTGCTTCTGCTCATAAGCCGGCCTGCTCCATGCGGCGCTGAATAATTCCATTCGGCATTTCCTTTGCCGACACACAACAAGGATCCATCACGCATATTAATGGGAATCAGTAGCATCTCCCCTTTCTCGGCACTCACAGCCCCTTTTCTTAATATCTTACGCTTGAAGTCAATATAGTTATGCGTGGTTTCAAACCTTGAACTTTCGATAAAATTCATTTCCTTTAGGATGATCTCAGCCATGGTCTCCCGATTCAGAGTAGCAAACCGCTGCACAATGCCCATGTCGTTCATATAATCATCAAAATCATCTCCTGTGAGGAAGGCTAATTCCTTAGGGGCAGCTAGCTTTTTAAGCTTATTGAGTTCTGAATCGATTTCTTTCTCCCTTTTCTGCGATTTCAACTGCTTGATGAGTTTTTCCTTCATCTTACCCATCTCGTTTACCTGCTGCCAGGCTTTGTCCTGGTAATATTTGCAAACATCGCCTCCAAGTTTCCTGCTTCCCGAATGTATGATCAGGTATACATCCCCGCTTACCTCTGATTTACCCACTTCAATAAAATGATTTCCTCCTCCAAGCGAGCCTATGGAAAGCGCTGCCCTTTGCAGATCAACATGCTTCTGACACCTGAGATGTGAAAAATCAAAATCTTTCCTTGACCGCTCATGCACATTAAAGCCACTGGGTATTTTGGCATTAATCACCTCATCCAGCTTTTTAAAATCTATCTCTTCTTGCTTAAGCCGAACTGTAAGCATACCGCAATTGTGTACAAAGACTCCCGCTGAAAGTGCAAAATTGTGGTACTCCTCCACCGTCAAGCAATAGACATCTTCAGTATAAGAAAGAGCTTCTACGCTTATAACTTTGTGATTATTGTTGTGCTCTTTTCTTTTATGATTATGCAATCCAATAGGACTTTTAATAAAATCTCCACAGATTTCACATTCAAATAATTTATTTGATAATTCTTTAGATTTAGCTCTACCCTTTTCACTTTTATTATAACCAACTAAATACTCTTTACCTCTTTCTCCGTTATCTTTAATTTTACCTTTCCACTCCTCCCGATTATTACTCATATAATCAGTAATATTAGTAATTGCAACTTGTCTTTTCTTTTCAGTAAATGCTGGGGAATAAAACCCAATAATCTGCAATTTTTCCAGTCTCTTTTCTTTAAAATAAGGCGTTCCAAATAATGATTTTAGCAATCTATGATCAGAACTATGTAATTTATAATCCTTATACTCCAAATTACCCGGATCATTATTATACCACTCTCCATCAATGTGATGTATTATATCCGTTACCTTCTTTTCTCCAAAAAATTGATGTGCAACCATTTTATGGGTAGCTATTCCAGTACCGACACTTGCTTTTATATGCTCATATCCATCCTTTGATTCATAAGTTCTATACAAGGGCATTAAGCTGTCAAATTTCTTTAGATTCTTGGCTTCTATGTAAGTACCGTTCAGAAGCATAAATCTATGATCTGGGGTACATCTAATCTCTTCCCCACCACTGACAGTAACCTTGAATAAGGTGGCATTTTTACGAGTCAATTTTGGTATGGCTAATCCTGCAACTGGTTTTAGATTTTTATCCAAAGAGTACACATAAACTGGAAGAGCAGCATCCGTGAGTTCCTTTAGTGTTTTCTGACTACCATTTAGTAGGGGAATTTTGGTATCTCCTGTAAAACAGCCGATATCAACCCCTACAAGATTAGGCGTAATCTTATCAGAGATGGTCATGGTAGTACCCACCGTACAGCCTTTTCCTACATGGGCATCAGGCATGATCCGTATCTTTTCATTTTCGTATGCTTCAAAATTGGCCATCTTTTTTACCTGCTCCAATGCATCGTATTCAAATGTCTGTGCATAAATGATGGTTTCGTTTCCTTTGCTGTTCCTGATTATTTTCATTTCGTAAACTTATAAATATATCAATCCTGAAATAGAATGATCCAACAGTATGCTTTTCCAGATAGAACACTGAAAGCAGTGCGAAGTTTGATAATAAAACCAATGCTGCTCAGGATTCTTGATTTAGTTTTAGCCAACATCATTCTCTTGGTTAAATTAATTAGCTTTGTGATAGAGAACAAATAAAATCAACAAACCAACCTTCTATTAAATCTCTAATACCCCTGATTGATGAGCAAAACGCGAATACTTATTATCATAGCCATCCTTGTAGTGGTCCTGCTGGGTATCTACGGCATCAATAAAATGATCAGGCACTTTCAAATGGAAGCCTGCATAAAAAAGGGGGGTCAATGGAACCATGAGCTGAACAGATGTGAAGATGCAGAACCAGATTCTTCTGCTTTGCATACAGAATACTATTGGCATACCGTTTACGATTCCATCCAAAACAAAGAATATCTGAATAAGGGAAAGCTGCTTGATTCTAAAGCATCCTCGGTGCCCTATCTGATTGAAGTACTAAATAAACGCCCGCCTGAATGCAAGATAGAATACGTTGACCGTATGAATGACACTCTGCAGATTAGAATTTTGAATGATGAATTTCTAACAGAACAGATGGGATCATCGGGCTCCTATTGTTTCCTGGGAGAAACCGTTTATACCCTTACTGAAAAAGATTCGATTAAGTTTGTGAGAATTGATATGAAGGAAGGTTCACATGCCTCTCCCGGAACCTATCAGAGAAGCAATTTTAAAGACTTGGTGGACGAAGAAGACCTTGTGCCATAATGCAGATAACGTGAGTTCGACGTAAGAGATTTTAGATGTCCTTAATACCCATATAGGCAGAATCGGAAAATTAGACGAAAGATAAGAGACTTTAGACTTAAGGAAAAGAAGACCTAAGGACACTTCTGGTCCAGATACCCCATAAAAAAAAGAACCGGCCTTTGAAAGAACCGGTTCTCAACAATTCCACACTTTTAAAACCAATTTATGCTAATAATGATTCAGCCCTTCCTCCATCTTTATCAATGGAGACAACGGCC
>JACMKG010000071.1 GCA_014380255.1 Prolixibacteraceae bacterium
GCAATACCTTGAATTGCTAAGGCCTGAAATGGTGGTTGAACGCTTTGTAAGTGAATCGCCCGACAAATTGCTGGTTGCGCCTCGCTGGGGCCTGAAGAACTTTGAATTCACTGCCAAGCTTGAGAAATTACTGGAAGCCAAAGATACTTGTCAGGGTAGGCTTTTCAAACAATAACTGAGCTTAACCAGTCCTGTGGATGTTTTTATTCCGAAGTTAATAAGATACTGACTCTCCAAAATGTGGCAGAATATCAATTTAAAAGGCTTCAAAACTTCCGATAACCTTTTTAATAAACAGAGGCATGTAATTGATAGAAAAGCCTTTTTATCCTTTTTATCCTAACCCAATGATTTCCATTCAACCTCTGTGAAAGCTTTTCATCCGTTGGCTTATTGATTAATTGTTTTAATTATTTCCTCATTTATTTTATACCAACCTAACATCTAATCAGAATTTCAATCCTTGCTGCTATGGGGTTGTTTCCTAACTTTGTCTTACCTCTTTCTTACCTTATTTTTACCTGATTCTTGTTATATTCGAATATAATTCGAATATAATACATATCTCATTCGAAAATATACGAATTATATACGAATTATATTACTATTATATACGAATTATATACGTATTAATACAAAATTTGGTAAGAAAGAGGTAAGACAAAGGTATGAAGTAAACAGCACACGAATGCTAAGCGAGTAGACGGTTATCTATGGATTGGATTGACCTGTTATCTTCAAAAGTTGGAACTTATTAAGCCAATCCTTTTCAACACATAGAATAAGAATATTTCATCTAAAATATATCCAGAAATCTTTATGAGGAGTTAGGGTATTTAGGTTCTTGTGGCTATTGATAAAGACAGGTATTTTTCTGATTGCATACAACGATGGCTTGCAGGAGGTATCATGAGAAGGAATAATTGTTGGTATAAGTGGACTGAAGGGAGGGACCCTTTTTATATCAACAGATCAAAAATATCGTAAGTAGTACATCGAGAGAAAGAACCATTTATTTAATACACACACTAAACTTGTAGTATGAGAAAGATAAATGTTCTAATTACAGGAGTCACCGGCATGATAGGTGAAGGACTCCTCCACCAATGTTTACATCACGATAAAATAGGGAAAGTAATAACCTTGACCCGCAGAGCCAGTGGATATACCCATCCCAAACTCATTGAAATAATTCACAGTGATTTATCCGATATCTCTGCACTCAAAGATTCATTAACCGCTTGCGATGCTTGCTATTATTGCATTGGTTCAACATCCATCGGTAAAACGGAAGCTCAATACAGGGATGAGAATTATACCTTGCCTTTAAATTTTGCATCCAGTCTTTTAAACATCAACCCGGATATGACTTTTTGTTACATCTCCGGGGTAGGCACCGACACTACAGAACAGGGGCGTTTGATGTGGGCACGCGTAAAAGGAAAGACAGAAAATGATTTGTTGAAATTGCCTTTTTCTGAGGTTTATAATATCAGACCAGCAGGATTGATTCCATTTCTGCCACTCAGGCCTACGCAAACCTATTACAAAACCTACAAGTATTTCAAATGGCTCATGTTGTCTCTGAGTCCATTACTTCCTAATTCCATCATGAATTTAAGCGTTTTGACCTCAGCACTGATAAATGTGGCATTGTTGGGATATTCAAAAAATGTTTTGGAGCCCAACGATATTCGTATTCTGGCATCCAGGCATGCCTAACGGCAGAACAAAGAAAATAGAAAGGTTTTAAACCTATCCGATTAACTTGTGAGGCTAACTGAAAACAACATGAAAGAAGCTCGTATTTCGACACTTCAAGATAGTTGAACCGAGTTGGTATAGTGTTTAGAACATTTGATTAAGATCTGATAAAGTCTTATGAGGGGAGACTTTAATTTTATACCTTTGTTTTTAAATGATTGGATTATGACAACACTAGAGTTAAAAAAGATTTTAATGCATCGCATAGCTGAAATAAACGACAAATCATTCTTGTCGGCAATAAATACTATCATTGAGACAAAGTCAAATTCAACAATCTATAAAACAACTCCTGAACAACGCAATAGGATCAAAGAAGGCAAGGATCAAATCGAAAAAGGAGATTTCTTTACCAATGAACAAGTTGAAAAGGAGATCGATCAATGGTTAAACGAAAAATAATCTGGTCTCCTAGAGCCAAAAGTGATTTGTTTGAAATTCTTGATTTCTATTATAAGCGAAACGGAACTAAGTCATCATAGTATTAAGCTTAACAAATCTCTACGATCTGTAATAAAACTATTAGAAAAAAATCCACATCTCGGTGTCTATGTAGACGTTAAAAATCTTAGAAACTTGATTCAGGGAGATTTAAACGTTTTCTATATGGTTAGGGAAGAAACCATTGAGATCATTACAATTTGGGATACCAGACAAGATCCTGAAAAATTAAACTTAGAAGAATAATAATCTATCTAACAATCAAGTTCAAATTGCTTAAATAACTTTTCTTAATAGCTTTAATGGCACTCAATCATTTATTCATTTCAGCAAATCAGGCCTTAAACGTTTGGTACGCTCATAAGCTTGTTGTTCCTGCCATTCATTGATTTTCCGATCGTTTCCACTAAGCAGTATTTCAGGCACTTTCCATCCCTTGTAATCGGCCGGGCGGGTATAAACGGGAGGGCTGAGCAGATTGTCCTGGAAAGAGTCTGTGAGGGCAGAGGTTTCATCTGACAATACCCCTGGTATCAACCGAACTACACTGTCGACTATTATGGCGGCAGCAAGTTCTCCTCCGGTCAACACGTAATCGCCAATAGAGATTTCCATGGTAACCAGGTGTTCACGAATGCGCTGATCGATCCCTTTGTAGTGGCCGCAAAGGATGATCACATTGTTCAAAAGGGATAGCTTGTTGGCTAGTTTCTGCTGAAGGATTTCTCCGTCGGGACTGGTATAGATTACTTCATCATAGTCTCTTTGCGACTTTAGAAAGTTAATGGCACTTTCAATGGGTTGAATGGTCATAACCATCCCGGCCCCCCCGCTAAAGGCATAATCATCCGTCTTCCGGTGCTTGTCTTCAGAAAAGTCACGGATGTTGTGTACATAAATTTCAACCAATCCTTTGTCCTGCCCCCTTTTTATCATCGAATGTCTGAACGGGCTATCAAGTAATTCAGGAACAACGGTAAGAATATCGATACGCATAGCACTTATAAATTTTCTGCAAAAGTAATATCCTGACTTCAATCTTCACATGTTTCATTCATTTATTGCAAAAAAGGGGTCTAATAATGATATATTTAATAATAAAATCAATCTATGAAACTTTTCTTGCTGAAAATCTTTGAGTATTAGATACTAATATTTATTTTCGTAGGCTGAAATATTACTTTATACTCTCACAATTACTTTGTAATTTAAAAAATTGTTATGGAACCTAAAGATCTAAAAAACTCCGACGTTGAGTTAACTGGAGCACAAGCTGAACCAGAAACTACTAATGACCTGACTGTTGCCAATTTAGCTGAAGAGCAAAATGAAGTAACTGAGCCTCAGGAAACTGTTACAGGAACAGTTTCTGAACCCGTAGAAACCACCATTCAGGAAGAAGTTTCCGGAGTAGATGATTCAGATGCTCAGGAAACGGTGGATTCGACAGCTGCTGAAGCTGAAGTAGAACAACCTGTTGAAACCCAGGAACCTGTAACTGCAGAGGCCCAGAGTGAGCCAGAAACACCTGTAGCAGAAGAAGTCGTAAACAAAGAAACCCCTGCATCAGAGCATGCGGATATCCCTTCCATTGAAGAGCTGATTGGGATAACAGATGACATTGATGCGGATGTGCATGAAGATGACGTAGAAGAAGAGAACAAAAAGATTAAGTTGGCTGATTATGCCAATTTAAATGAAACCGAGCTTTTAAATTCTCTGCGTGAGTTGCTCAAAAACCCAGATATCGATGCCATTAAAGATGATATTGATGGCATCAAAATATATTTCTTCCGAATCTACAGAGCCAAAATTGAAGCTCAGAAAGCTGCTTTTGCTGAAGCTGGAGGCGATATGGCAGAGTTTAAGGCAGAATCAGATCCATTTGAATTGGAACTTCGTATCTTGCTGAAACAATATCAGGATCAAAGAAATGAACACAATAAAAAGATTGATGAAATAAAAGAAATCAATCTCCAAAAGAAATACGAAATTATTGACGAGATAAAAGCCCTTATCAATAATAAAGAATCGATTAACAGAACATTCCATGAATTCCGCGAACTTCAGAATCGTTGGAGAGAAATTGGTCTTGTTCCACAGGCAAAACTTAAAGACCTTTGGGAAACTTATCACCATCATGTAGAAAATTTCTATGATTTTATCAAGATCAATAAAGAGCTTAGGGATCTGGATCTGAAGAAGAATCTTGAAATAAAGATGGAGATCTGTGAGAAAACAGAAGAGCTTTTAGTGGAACCATCCATCATAAAAGCGTTTAATATCTTACAGAAATACCACGAACAGTGGCGTGAGGTAGGTCCGGTACCACGTGATAAAAAAGATGAGCTGTGGGAACGTTTTAAAGCGGCTACTTCGATCATCAATAAGAAACATCAGGATTATTTTGAAGGACGTAAATCGGATCAGAAAAAGAATCTGGATGCCAAGATTGCCTTGTGCGAAAAAGTGGAAGAGATTGCCAATACACCTGTTGAGAACCACCGGGAGTGGGAAGAAAAATCAAAAGAGCTTATTGAGCTGCAAAAGATTTGGAGAACCATTGGTTTTGCTCCTAAAAAGGAAAATAATAAGATATACGAGCGTTTCAGAACTGCTTCTGATTCATTCTTCGATCACAAACGCGAATTCTATAACCAGAATAAGGAGGAACAAATCAATAATCTTCAGCTGAAGACTGATTTATGCGTTCAGGCAGAAGCATTGAAAGACAGTACCGACTGGAAAAAGACTGCTGATGAATTCATTAATATTCAAAAGGCATGGAAAGAAATTGGACCTGTTCCACGAAAGTATTCAGATGTGATATGGAAACGCTTCAGGGCTGCCTGTGATTATTTCTTTGAAAGCAAGGCCAAACATTTCTCATCGATCGATGGAGAACAAGGTGAGAACCTGAGGAAGAAAAGAGAATTGCTCGAAGAGGTTAAACGTTTTTCTTTATCAGGTGATGACAGCGCTGATTTGGATAAATTAAAGGAATTCCAACGTACCTTTACCGAAATCGGACATGTTCCATTCAAAGACAAGGATGCCATTCAAAATGAATTCCGTGATGTCATCAACCGTCATTTCGATTCATTGCGTATCGATGAAAAAAGACGCAATCTTATGAAATTCAAGAATAAGGTTGCCGGAAATACCTCTACGGGGAAAGGCCAGAATAAAAACAGGTTTGAGCGAGAGAAGTATATGACAAAGCTAAAACAGATGGAATCAGATTTAGCATTGCTTGACAACAATATTGGATTCTTTGCCAATACCAAGAATGCCGAAGCGCTGATTGGAGATGTAAACCAGAAGATAGCCAATACAAAAGAAAAGATCGAATTCCTGAAAGAAAAGATCCGGATAATGGATGCGATGGAAGACGATGAATAGCATCATAAGAAAACCCGCTTCAATGAGCGGGTTTTTTGTTGTTACGATACTATTAAATTTTAGAACATTTTTTAGAGGTATGTTTTATTGATTACCTTTGCTCGCTTTTAAGAACTATTAAATTATTATATCTTGACAGCAACCAGGTATATATTTGTAACAGGAGGCGTAACATCCTCCCTTGGGAAAGGAATATTAGCTGCTTCGCTTGCTAAGTTGCTTCAGTCCAGAGGTTATTCTGTGACCATTCAAAAGTTGGATCCATATATCAATGTTGATCCGGGAACCTTGAATCCCTATGAGCACGGTGAATGTTTTGTAACCGATGACGGTGCAGAAACGGACTTGGATTTAGGTCACTATGAACGTTTTTTGAACGTTCCGACTTCTCAGGCCAATAATGTGACAACCGGTAGAATCTATCAATCGGTTATTAATAAGGAACGTAGGGGTGATTTTCTGGGGAAAACAGTTCAGATCATTCCCCATATTACCGATGAGATCAAAAGAAGAGTTAAAATTCTTGGATCGAAAGGAAAGTATGATATTGTTGTGACCGAGATCGGGGGAACCGTTGGTGATATTGAATCACTTCCATACATTGAAGCCGTAAGACAGTTAAAATGGGAATTAGGAACCAATGCGATGGTCATTCATCTGACCCTTGTACCGTTTCTGGCTGCGACAGGTGAGCTGAAAACAAAACCTACCCAGCATTCCGTAAAGCAATTGCTTGAAAACGGAGTCCAGCCGGATGTATTGGTTTTGCGGACTGAACATGAACTGGGAACTGATCTAAGAAAAAAGGTAGCTCTCTTCTGCAATGTTTCCATGGATGCCGTTATTCAATCTGTTGATGTGCCCACTATTTATGAAGTCCCCAACAAGATGCGGGAACAGCGTTTGGATGAAATCATCCTGCATAAAATGGGTCTTCCCTTGAAAGAGGAACCTATGCTCGATGATTGGAATGATTTCATCAATAAATTAAAAAAACCAACTTCAGAAATTGAAATCGGTCTTGTTGGCAAGTATGTTGAATTACAAGATGCCTACAAGTCAATTGTCGAAGCCTTGATTCATGCCGGTGCAACGAATCTTTGCAAGGTAAAAATACGATGGATTCATTCTGAAAAGATTACTGAAGAAAACGTTGAGAAGAAGCTGGAAGGGCTGAAAGGTATCATTGTTGCCCCAGGTTTCGGGCATAGGGGAATAGAAGGAAAAATTATTGCAACTCGATATGTCAGGGAACACAATATTCCATTCTTTGGAATTTGCCTGGGAATGCAGATAGCAGTTATCGAATACGCCCGTCATGTGCTTGGATTAGCTACAGCTGATTCAACAGAAATGAATGAGCAGACCGAATGTCCGGTTATTGACCTTATGGAAGAACAAAAGGGAGTGACAGAAAAAGGCGGTACCATGCGTCTTGGGTCTTATAAATGTCACATTGTTGATAAAGATTCAAACATAGCCAAAGCATACGGCAAATTGGATATTAAGGAAAGGCATCGTCATCGTTACGAATTTAATGATCATTATCTGAAAGATTTTGAGGCAGCCGGGATGAGAGCTGTTGGACTTAATCCGGAAACGAACCTTGTTGAAGTTATCGAGATTCCATCCCATAAATGGTTTGTTGGAGTACAGTTTCATCCTGAGTATAGCAGTACAGTTTTAAAACCCCATCCGTTGTTTGTTGCTTTTGTAAAAGCTGCACTCGGAAAATAATTTATTATTTTATATGGATAGAAATACGGTTGTAGGTGTAGCTTTAATTTTCGCGATTCTGATTGGCTTCAGCTATTTTAACAGGCCTTCGGAGGAGCAAATAGCTGCAGCTAAACGCACCCAGGATTCGCTTGAAATGGTGCGAATTGAAAATGAAAAACAAATAGCTGCTGCTGCCAAGCTTGATTCAGTGCAGGCTTCTGTAGCTATTGTTCAGAGTGATAGCGTAAATTCGGAGCAGGATAACGCAAGAAGAGATAAGTTTGGTGTTTTCGCTGATGCTTCGGTAGGGCAGGAGAAATTCTACGTGCTGGAAAATAATTTGATGAAGGTGACTTTGTCAAATAAAGGAGGTAGGATTTATTCAGTAGAGCTTAAAAATTACAAGACTTACGATCAAAAGCCATTGATTCTATTTGATGGTGATAAGAGCAAATTCGGAATGAACTTCTTTGCTCAGAATCGTAGCCTGGAAACTGAATCTTTCTATTTTGTTCCATCAGACTCAGTACAAACCATTTCATTAAGTGGACCTGAAGTTAAAAAAGGAAAAGAAGGTAATGAGAAGTTTAATGCTGAAAACAAAGGGGAATCGAAGGATTTCTCTATGAAGTTAATGGCGGGTGATGGTAAATACCTGGAATATAAATACACCTTGAGCCATAACTCATTTTTGGTAGGTTTTGAAGTAAATACCAAAGGTTTAAGCAACATCATCACCACCAATTCAAATTATCTGAATTTCAACTGGAATATTGATGTTCCACGTCAAGAGAAGAAATCTCAGTATGGAGAAGAAGGTTATACTACCATTCATTATAAGTTTCAGGATGATGATGTTGATCATTTAGGTACAGGGAAATCAGAAGAAGAAAGCCTTCGTACCAAGACAAAATGGATCAGTTTTAAACAGCTTTTCTTTTCATCGACTTTGATTGCTGAAGATGCATTCCCGTCTGCGGATATTAAAACCATATTAACGAAGGATGATCCAAAATACCTGGGGAATTTTAATGCTGACATCGCTTTACCCTATGAAGGTAAAGAATCGGAAAGCATTAAAATGAAATTCTTCTTTGGACCAAACCATTATACTACCCTTAAGCAATATGATCTTTCGATGGAAAGTCTTATTAACCTTGGATATGCCATTGTACGTCCGGTTAACAAATACTTGATTATTCCGGCGTTTAACTTCCTGAGGAAGTATATCGACAACTTTGGTATTATCATTTTGCTTCTGACTATCTTTATAAAACTCCTGATCTTCCCGTTCACCTATAAGTCTTATCATTCACAGGCTAAAATGAAGGCATTAAAGCCCGAAATCGATGAGATCAATGAGAAGTTTTCTAAGGATAAGGCCCTGGAGAAACAACAGGCTACAATGGCTTTATATAAGAAAGCAGGAGTGAACCCAATGGGTGGTTGTTTGCCCATGTTGTTTCAGTTTCCGGTTCTAATTGCGATGTTCTTCTTTTTCCCAACATCCATTGAATTACGTCAGGAAAGTTTCCTTTGGGCTGATGATTTATCATCTTATGACTCTATATTGAACCTTCCTTTTGCGATTCCATTCTATGGAAGCCATGTGAGTTTATTCTGTTTGCTAATGACAATTACAACCATTCTATCTACATATCTTAATTCAGAATCACAGAACACAGCAGCAATGCCGGGTATGAAAACCATGATGTATATTATGCCTGTTATGTTCTTGTTTATTCTGAATGGTTATGCATCAGGTCTTAGTTACTATTATTTCCTGGCTAACGTGATTACCATTGGTCAGATGTATGTATTTAGAGCCATGGTTGATGAGGATAAGATAAGGGCTCAGATACTTATAAATAAGAAGAAGCCGGTTGTCAAATCAAACTTCCAGTTAAAGCTTGAAGAGATGCAAAAACAAAAAGCTGTAAAACCAAGAAAATAAGAATAAATAAAAAATGCTGCTCCAGGGCAGCATTTTTTATTTCTAATAAACTCCATACATCAAAAGAACAAATTCATAGATATAGGCCAATCTCAAGGCCAGTTAATCCTCTTCCGGGAAGTTGTCTATTTTATTGACATGAATGCCATACTTTTTCATCCTGCGAATCAGTGAGTCACGGGTTATTCCCAGAATTTCAGCGGTTTTTTTCTGATTGTATTTTTTCAATTTAAGAGCTAAACGGATTAAGTTTGATTCATTTTCCTCCAGATTAAAATATATCTTTTCTTTATGGTAATCCGGTTCATTGCTAAGCCTGGTTTGAAAATCCATCACTGTTAACACATCTCCCTTACACAGAATTATGGCCCTTTCAGTCATATTTCGTAATTCCCTTACATTACCAGGAAAGGAATAATTCTTCAGCATTTTAACAGTTTCTTTGTCTACCCTGTGAACAGGCTTATTAAGCTTACGGGCAAACTCTGCCACGAAATGATCGAGCAAAGGCTCTATGTCGGCTGTACGCTCTCTTAATGGGGGTATATGGATATGAATAGTGTTAAGGCGATGCAATAGATCCAATCTGAATTTCTTTTGTTTTATTAGTTTTTCCAAATCATGATTGGTAGCTGCTATAATTCGGAAATCTGTAGCGATGGGTTCTGTTTCACCAACACGGGTAATTGTTTTTTCTTCTATTGCCCTCAATATTTTAGCCTGAAGATTTATAGGCATATCAGCAATTTCATCCAGGAATAAGGTTCCCTCATTGCTTACTTCAAAAAATCCTTTCTTATCGGATATTGCCCCTGTAAAGGATCCTTTTTTATGCCCGAAAAATTCGCTTTCCAGAAGACTTTCACTTATGGCACTACTGTTTACTGCACAGAAAACATTGTTCTTTCTATCGCTCTCGTAATGGATAATACGGGCTACATTTTCTTTGCCTGTGCCACTCTCACCAGTAACCAGAACACTTGTATCCGGATATTTGGCCGCAGTCATGGCCATATCCAGGATTTCCTTAATTTGAGGGCTTTCTCCAATGAAATCACGTTTTATCTTTTCCTGAAGATTTTTAGAAATCAAGGAATTTGTTTCTTCGTAGTTCTTAATTGTTCGTTGTAGATCAATAAATTTCTTTGTCTTTTGAATGGCTATTTGTATATCAACAAGTCTAAATGGTTTTTTCAGGTAATCAATAGCTCCATATCTTAAGGCTTTAATAACAGTTTCCATATCCCCATGAGCTGAGACTATTATGACTTCCAATTTCGGATATTCTGCCTTTACTTCTTTAAGTACATCTAATCCACTAATTCCTTTTAAGCGAACATCTAGAATTAACAGGTCAATATCTTTGGTTTTAAGAATAGAACGTCCCTTTTGCACATTGTTTGCTGTAAAAGAAATAAAAGCGTTTGCTTGGAGGAATTCTTCAATTTCCTCCGTAAAGTTTACTTCATCGTCAAGTACCAATACTTTAATCTGCCTGTTTAACTGCAAATTGGCATTTACATCTGAATCATTATTTGTTGTCATGGCTTTATTTTTTTTTGTTTGGAGGTAATAAGTGGAATGATAATTTTAATGGTAGTTCCTTTTAATACTTCACTTTGAATTTCGATTTCCCCGTTAAGTTCTTTTATGATACCATACGAAATGGATAAGCCTAATCCAGTTCCTTCACCTGGCGCTTTGGTGGTATAAAAGGGGAGGAGAATCTTATCTGCTATTTCTGGAGGAATTCCAATTCCATTGTCTTTAACTTCAACGATAATCTGATCATTTAATTTTCTTGTAGTTATTACAATCTTCTTTTTAAAGTTTTTGCCAATTTTTCGTCTTTTCTCTTCTAATGCATCTTTAGCATTAATCATTAAGTTAAGCATGACTTGTTCAAACCGATGAGTTGTTCCATTTATGGAAGGAAGCAATTCCTGATCTGTGAATTCCAGACTGATGCCCTTGTGATTCAATTGCTCCGAGACCATTGTAATACTTGTATTGATGCTATCGTTAATATTAAATTCCGATTTACCGAAATCATCCTGATCTCTGGAAAAGGTTCTTACATGATCTATAATGTTTTTAATTCTTGTTATATTATCGAATACCTTATTTATTTTTGATTTGAGATAGCTATCTGTAAGTGTATGATTATCCATCGAGTATATGATATTATCAATAGATAATGAAATGGTATTCAATGGCTGGTTTATCTCATGAGCCATACCGGTTGCCAATTCGCCTATGCCAGCCATTCTTTCAGAGTGCCGTATTTGCTTTTCCAGTAATTTACGTTCTGATATGTTTCTTATGTCAGTCATATGAGCCCGAACTTCACCATCTTGCCCTTTTATTTGTGTACAGCTTATTTCGCCAATAAATTCGCTATCATCAGCCCTTTTTAATTTAAGCTCAACATTTTGAACTAATCCATCCCTGACAGTTGCCTGACAAACATTAATAATAGCTCTTCTTGATACTTTAGGAATAAACTGCATGAAATGCATGTGTTCTATTCCGGTATTCTTTCTGTCACCCAAGAGTTCATGAGCTACATCAGAAGCTTCTGTAATCCTTCCTTCCAAGTCTGTGATTATAATGCCATCGGGAGATGTTCGAAGCAATGAATGATACATTTCTTCAGATTCTTTCAATGCTACCTGTGCCTTTTTGAGATCTGTAATATCAACCATTGAAAGAAAGCATTTTTGTTTCTCATCCCCAATGGCACCTTCCAGATATATATGTATTATTTTATCTGTCTTAGTCTTTAACTTGATTTCACATCCTAACGATGTTTTGTTGTCAAAAACATTCATTAAAAACTCATCAAAGACAAAAAGCATATCTTCGGAAATAAACTCCTTGATATTACAATCTATTAGGTTTGTACGTTCATCTTCCAATAGACTAACTCCCTTTAGATTGATTTCAAATATTCTGCCCGCTTTATTAATTGTCAGATATCCTGTGGGAGCAAAATCATATAACTCAAGGTATTTTTTTTGAGATGTTTCAATTTCTTTCTGGGATCTTCGTAATTCACTATTCTTTAATTCCAATTCCTTCTGCTGAGTTTCTAGTTCTCTTTTGGAGCTTTCCAAAGATTCATTACTGGAGATCAAATTACGTTTCTGCCTGTCAAGTTCAAGAAACACCCTTACTTTATTTACAAAGATTGTTTGCATGACAGGTTTGGTTAAATAATCAATTGCTCCATTATTATAGCCTTTGAACATTTGTATTTCATCAGAGAAATAGGAAGTCAGAAATATAATGGGCACAAGATCTCTGTTCTGCTGGCTGCGGATGTGAGAGGCTACCTCGAATCCATCCATATCAGGCATTTGTATATCAAGAATAGCTAAAGCAAAATCATTTCCTTCAATTAATGAAATTGCTTTTTCTCCGGATTCGGCAATAAGAACGTCGGCCTCTATATTCTTTAAAATAGTCTTAAGCAATGTAAGGTAATACGTATCATCATCTACTATCAAAATTTTAGATATTGGAACAGCCATAAATTTAATTACATAAGTATTTGTTTATTAGCTAACTGCGAAATATAAGCTTGTAACAAATTAATCTTTAAAAAGATCAATTTGTTTTATATCCTTTTAGATTTACTTGGCAGCGTATAAATGCGGGTATAATACTTTTAATTGAATTCTTTACTTTGCGATTTTCATATGAATGATGATTTTTAGTTCTAATCGAAGTTTTTTAGTTCATCCTTCTAACATATAAGCTACTCACTTATTGATTTCATATTTTATCAGTTATAAAGAGAAATCGCACACCTGTGCGTTTTTTTTTGTGCTATTTCACACATATTTCCAGAGGCTACTTTTAGGAATAAAAAAAATACATTTTTTATATGCCTACTATTGCATTGATAATTTGATTGTTAATGATGTGTCCAAATAATTTTATTTCTGTCCCAATTATTATTGGTATCCACTTTGCCTATTAGAATGCCAGAATCGCTGCATGATATCTTTCTTAACCTGGTAGGATCAACCTACCAGCTTAGAGAATCGGAAAAGCGGTTAAGTGAATGCCAGAGAGTTCAGTTTATTTATTGATTTTGATCAGTAATTGAATGAATAAACAGGATGAAGTTGGAAAGTGAGTGAGAGATTTTATTCAAAAATTATAAATCAAAATATTGAAGATGAGAGATTATTACAGAAAAGCAACAAACAAGATTACTCTAATTATACTTATTGTTTTTTCTTCCTTTGTTTCCCATTCAGCCACCTATTACCTTTCCCCGGGTGGAAGCGACAC
>JACMKG010000001.1 GCA_014380255.1 Prolixibacteraceae bacterium
CCCAGCCAGCTCATTTGGTCAAATTCGCGTGGCATAACAAGGTTCACGCCAAAGCGTACAATCTCAGGGAGTGAATCACGCATCATCTTGAAACTGTTATTCACCACCACTTCGCCTGAGCCTAATACGGTATACGATGAATTGTAGTTGGCAATTACCTGTTTCTTTTCATTGTTAATATCGAAGTTGAAATCAATAACCACATCTTTTCCTACCTGTTTAACGGTGGCTGATTTAACTGTCTTTTGTTCTCCGGCTTTTCTCCACACACCGCTTCTTTTGTTTAGATTATTCCCAAAGTCGTTGTCTGTGGGAGCACGCCAGAAATTAGGTACCGGGCCAGCCATCAGCATTTCCTTGCCATCTAGCTGATAGCTTTTTAGGATAGCATCCGCTTTGCTGAAGTTGATTTTAAAACCAGTACCTTCAATCAGGATATCATTGCCGCTTTCTTTCAACGTAACAGCAGGTAAATTATCCTTTGATGCAACTGTTGCTTTTACGGTATAAGGCAGTTGAAATTGTTCGTAAGCCAATTGGGTGCCGGCAGGTAAAATACCCTTGGCAGCTTTTAATTTGGCTGAAAGATTCAGGAAATACTCAGTCGAAGGCTGTGCATCCACCTTTGTATCCACCACAAACTTCTTATTAGTTTTGGGGGCCAATGTCACATCCTGTATTTTTCCAGATTTAATAATCTTTCCATCGGCAACCAGTTCCCAGGTGAAATCAAATTCAGAGAGGTTGGTAAACGAATATTTGTTGATGATTTCTATCTCGCCCTTTGCAAGATCAGAGGCTTTAAAACCAATATGCTGGTATACTTTTCCTGTTTCAATCAAGGTAGGTTTTACCGTACGGTCAGGGAAAATCAATCCGTTGATACAGAAATTACCATCAGTTGGCAAGGTATCACTTCCTAAATCACCACCGTAAGCCCAAAATTTATTTCCTTGAGCATCTTTGGTAAGAATACCCTGATCCACCCAGTCCCAAATGAAACCTCCCTGAAGAGAAGGATATTTTTCAATCAAATCCCAGTAGTCCTGAAGGTTACCGGTACTGTTTCCCATTGAATGGGCATATTCGCACTGGATGTATGGTTTGGCAGGATTGGTCTTGGCGTACTTTTC
This sequence comes from Prolixibacteraceae bacterium, assembly GCA_014380255.1. The sequence goes on from JACMKG010000001.1 coordinate 1,134, forward strand.
CATGCTTTGCATGCTTGCATACATGGGGCACATGATATCGGTGTTGGCGCCGTTTCCAGCCTGTTCATACTGAACCGGACGGCTATTATCAACCGATTTCAGATATGCATAGGTAGCTTCAAAATTCACGCCGTTGCCTGCCTCATTACCCAATGACCAGATGATGATGGAAGGTTGGTTCTTATCTCTTTCAAACATGTTAACTGTACGGAAAAGGTGTGAATCTTTCCAAGCAGGATCTTTTGCCAGTGATTTGGCACCATAACCCATCCCGTGTGATTCAACGTTGGCTTCATCAACAAGGTATAGGCCATATTGATTGCATAATTCGTACCAGCGTTCAGGCTGTGGATAATGAGATGTGCGCACCGCATTGATATTGTGTGACTTCATCTGGAAAATATCCTTAAGCATGGTGGCTTCGTCCAGGTAATGTCCTGTTGATTCATGGTGTTCATGGATATTTACCCCTTTCAGATAAACAGGGACACCATTCACCAGCAACTGGGAATTCTTAATTTCTACGGAACGAAAACCTACATCCTGGCGAAGTACCTCAATTACTTTTCCACTCTTATCCTTCAGGGTGATCAGCAGTTGATATAAATTAGGATTCTCAGCACTCCAAGGCTTGGCTGATGCAACGCTGGCAGCTAAGTTTACGACCACTGGCTGAGCAGCGGTTTTAACTTCCTGTTTCATCTCGGCAACTTTGTTTTTGCCATCCATTAAAACAGCTTCCAGAGTAACAACTGGTGCTGACTTGGTTGTGTTAGCTACTTCAACGCTTAGCTTAAAATCACCATCTTTGTAATTGTTGATCAATGGTGATGATACCCTGAAGTCGCTGATGTGCTGTGGATTGCGTGCCACAAGGAACACATCGCGTGTAATTCCACTCATTCTCCAGAAGTCCTGGTCTTCCAGGTAAGAACCATCACTCCAGCGATATACTTCAACCGCCAGAGTGTTATTTCCTTTTTTTAGGTATTTGGTGATGTTGAATTCAGCAGGTGTTTTGCTGTCTTCGCTGTAGCCTACCTTTTGTTCATTTACCCATACATACATGGCCGAGCTCACGGCTCCCATGTGCAGAATGATTTGCTGATCGTTCCAGTTGGCAGGAATGGTAAAAGAGCGTTTATAGGAGCCTACCGGGTTCCAGTGTTTTTGGATAGTTGGAGGAGTAGCTTCATGGGGATACCTGATGTTGGTATAAATAGGCACATCGAAGCCTTCCATTTCCCAGTTTGCAGGCACCCTGATGGTGGTCCAGTCACTGGTGTCATAGTCATCCTTAAAAAAATAGAAAGGACGTACATACGGGGTGTGCGACAAGTTAAACTGCCATGTTCCGTTCAACGACTGAATGAATGGGGATTTCCATAAATCGTTCTGCAAAGCTTGTTCAGCGGTAGCAAACGGTATGAACCAGGCATGAGCTTTTTCCCGGTTGATCTGGGATACGGCAGGGTTCTCCCAATCATGGGGCGTCTTGTCTTCAAAGGCCACATTTTTGTACTTGTTTTGGCCCGAACTGAACGTTACAAGAGCCGCAAAAAATAAGGACAGAAAATACTTCATTGTTGTATAATTTAGTTAGTAATAGTCAGTTTGTCGATCCCACTGGTGGCAACCGGTAGGTACAAATATGAAGAAAATAACCCGATTTAACAAATCCTGCGTTAGCTTATTTCCGGAATAAAATCAAACACATGCATCAAGTCTTAACTCATTGGGAATTTCTGAATTTGTGCATTTGATAAACTTCATCAATGATGAGAAAAGACAACTGTTTTATGGATTCAGATAACCATGCATTTTGATGATATACCCAGACGTTGTTCGAAGGTCGTTCGAAGGTTGTTCGAACGTGATTCGAAGGTAGTAGGAATACAATCGAACAATCTTTGAATGACCTTCGAATAACATTCTTATAAGTTTCTAAGTACTTAGGGAGAAATCAGCAATAATTTGACAAGGTATTTTAACTATTGATTATCCTGAAATAATTAGCGGCACTCACTTGTTATCCGGAAATGAGCATTTCGGATAATGGGTATAGATTATTGAAATAAATAGAGGCTGTGAGATATTCAAAGGGAAAGACGAAGCAAAAAAGAAGGCTGCCTCTTTTGGATCGGGGCAGCCTTTGTATTATTACAAGCTTTTCAGGTAAGCGCTGATGTTTTGTTCGATGCGCCCCTGTATGTTGTTCACATCTGATTTGACAAAGGCATCACCGGTGATATTTTCATAGAGTTCAATGTATCGCTCTGAAACGGATTGTACAAATGCTTCGTCCATTTTAGGCACAACCTGTCCTTCTTTACCCTGGAATCCGTTTTCAATCAGCCACTGACGTACAAATTCCTTGGAAAGTTGTTTCTGGTTCTCACCTTTGGCCAGGCGTTCTTCATAGCCTTCCAGGTAAAAGTAACGCGATGAATCGGGGGTGTGGATTTCATCAATCAGGTAAATCTGACCGTTTTTCTTGCCGAATTCATACTTGGTATCCACCAGAATAAGTCCTTTTTCTGTAGCGATCTCGGTGCCTCTCTGGAATACTTCCCGGGTATATTTTTCAAGTGTTTCGTAATCTTCCTTGCCTACAATACCCTGGGCAATGATTTCTTCTCTTGAAATATCTTCGTCGTGGCCTTCCGAAGCCTTCGTGGTTGGCGTAAGAATGGGCTCAGGGAACTTTTGGTTTTCAACCATTCCTTCAGGAAGGGAAACACCGCACAAGGTCCTTTTGCCGCTTTTGTATTCGCGCCATGCATGGCCTGTGAGGTAACCTCTGATAACCATTTCGACCTTGAATGGTTCGCAATGATGGCCTACCGTCACATTGGGGTCAGGCATCGCTACTTTCCAGTTGGGTACAATGTCGCTGGTGGCATCCAGGAATTTGGCTGCAATTTGATTTAAGACCTGGCCTTTATAAGGGATTCCTTCAGGTAAAACAACATCGAAAGCTGAAATGCGGTCGGTAACAACCATCACCAGGTACTCGTCGTTGATGTTGTAAACATCTCTTACTTTTCCATGATAAACGTCTTTTTGCCCGGCAAAATTAAAATCAGTACGTGTTAATGCTTTGTTCATTTTTCTTCGGTTTTATCTGTTGATTGTGTATCTTTTTCTTTTTTCTTTTGCTTGTAAGCCAGTTCTTGCGCATGGTGTTTTTCATAGGCAACCACAATATCACGCACCAGGCGGTGGCGTACAATGTCCTTTACTTCAAACTGAACAAACGATATGTCTTTGATGCCTTTCAGGATCTTCTTGGCTAATATAAGGCCTGAAGGGCTTTGGAAAGGCAAGTCAATCTGTGTCTCATCACCCGTTACAACAAACTTGGTGTTGAGTCCCATTCGGGTAAGGAACATTTTCAGTTGAAGGATGGTGGTATTCTGGGCTTCATCCAGAATCACAAAGGCATTGCTCAGGGTACGGCCACGCATAAAGGCCAGGGGTGCAATCTGGATGGTGCCATCTTTCATAAACTCATCCAGTTTCTTGGCCGGAATCATATCCAACAAGGCATCATACAAAGGCTGCAGGTAGGGATCGATCTTTTCCTTCAGGTCACCCGGGAGAAAACCAAGGCGTTCGCCGGCTTCGACAGCAGGCCTGCTCAGGATGATTCGTTTAATTTCACGGTTTTTCAACGCCCGTACTGCCAAAGCAATGGCTGTATATGTTTTGCCGGACCCGGCTGGACCAACCGCAAAGATCAGATCAGAAGTGCGGCAGGCATCGACCAGCACCTTTTGGTTGGGGGTTCTTGCTTTGATGGGTTTCCCGTTGATGCCGAAAAGAAGTACATCCTTGTCTTCTTCCATGGCTTCAATAACGCCATCTTCTTCCAGAAAAACCTGGCTGATGATATCATCAGGCAATACATTAAACTGGTTATAATGGTCAAGTATAAGATGAAATTTAGTTTCAAAGCGGTGGGTTTCTTCATCATCGCCTTTGATGATCAAGTCATTACCCCGATAAACGACGACCAGTTTGGGAAAGAAGGATTTAATCAGGTTCATTTTAGCATTGTTCACACCAAAGAATTCCAATGGATCAATTCCTTCCAGATGAATTAGTTTTTCGAACATAGGCGGATGCAGCATTTAGTGCTTTACAAAAATAACCACTTTTAATGGAATAATCTTCCCATACCGAACTTTTGTGTACATTTGTCAACGAATAGGTTTCCGATTAACGGAATGTAAAAGGGAAACAGGTGAATCCATTCAAAAGGATGATTCCTGTACAGTTCCCGCTGCTGTAAGTCCTGTATAACTTTTTAACGATTTGTACCACTGCCTGGAATAATAAGGGGCGGGAAGGTGTTAAAAAGGGGATAAGTCAGAAGACCTGCCTGTTCCATCATGGATTTTGCAGCTTTCGGCGAAAAAGCGAAAAACCGTCTCCTTTTCAATTTCCATCCCTGAAAAGCTGCAAGATCCAAACAAGAATTAGATTTTACAGCAA
>JACMKG010000072.1 GCA_014380255.1 Prolixibacteraceae bacterium
ATCAGTGGGGCATTGCGGCTCCCGGGGGAGATCACAATATCAGTAATCCCTTTGGCCAGAAGCAAGGCTGCCAGTTGTTGTATGTGTCGTTTGTCTGAAATCATTCTGTTGGTATATTAAATCATTCAAGCTGCTTGCTTTTTAGCTTCTGGCTACTGGCTACTAGCTTCTGGCAAAACCAAGCTGTTATCATCATCCAAAGTTAATGATCGAAGCATTTCTTGCTAGCTGCCAGCTGCCAGTAGCCAGCCGCTCATTTTTCCTATTCACACTTCAGTTTCCTAAACCTCGCCACCTGCATTAATCACTTCGAGCAATGTCCTGGCCTTTTGATTGGTCTCTTCCCATTCGCGCTCAGGTACTGATTTGGCGGTGATACCACCCCCTGCATAGAGGATAAACTCCTCGTCGGTAACTTCCATGCAGCGTAAATTTACAAAAAGATTTACCTGTTTATCCAGTTTCCACGGCCCCAGGTAGCCGGTATAGTATTTACGGTCATATTTTTCCTTTTCCCTGATCAGCGCATCGGCCATTTCCTTGGGAAGCCCGCAAACGGCAGGAGTGGGATGTAATTCGGCCACAAAGTCGCCAAGGCGGTTCTCTATCTTCTCCGCAGGAAAAAAGAAAGAGGTCTTCAAATGGGCCACCTTGCCACTTTCCAGGGTCTCAGGCCCGGTGGTCTTGTATTTATGAATGTCGAAGCAGTAGAACAGCTCGAGCATGTAGCGGGATACAAAAGCCTGCTCTTCAATGTCTTTGGTGTTCCAATAATAATCCTCTGAATCGTATTTCCTAACCTGGGTTCCTGCCAGTGAAACGGTTTCAAAATACGGCCCGTCCGATTTGAGCAGCACCTCGGGGGTAGCTCCCATCCATAGGCCTGCATAGGGCAAGTTCACCAAATAAGTAAAGGCATTGGGCGTTTTATCATGCAACTGAAAAAAGATACCCGATAGTGAACGTGAAGGTCGCGGTACAGGTATCTGGCGCGAGATAATGGCCTTAACTACTTCCCCTTCACGAATCGAGGCAATGGTTTCTTCAACCGTTTTTAGATACTCTTCCTTTGTGCGGACCGAGCAGTGTTCTTTATTGTATTCCACAGGGGTAAAAGGCTCGAGCTTACTGAAATCCGCCTGCTCCTCCGAGCAGAAATCCTCCAAATAAATGGAAGGCTTAAGCAGAATGACCGGGCAGCTCTCCGTGATGCGGTAAGGGGCAAATACAAAGCCGGCCTGTCCGTTCAGCTGGTCAAAGCGCTCAAAGCGTTCCACATCCGAGGCATGGCCTGCCACCAAGCCCAGCCGGTTATCTTTTGGATTGAACCAGCAGGCAAAAGCTATATTTTTTTCAATCAGCTGATCCAGCAGGGGTGATAAAGGGAGTTTATTTTCCATTGTGCTTCACAATCATGTTGGTCACCCGGGCTGTTGATACCAGTTTTCCGTCTTCTGATTTGATGTCCACATTCCAAACCTGCGTTCGTTTGCCCAGGTGAAGGGCATCGGCCCGGGCATAAACCACTGATCCTTCAGCTTTGCCCGTATGGTTGGCGCTCACCTGGATGCCCCGAATGTCATAATGCTGAATATCAACCGTGAGCATGGAGCCAAAGCCTGCAATGGTTTCTGCCAGGGCCAGATTGGCTCCCCCGTGCAGCATCCCCCCGGGACGGAAGGTACGGTGGTCGATGGGCATGGTAGCCTCTACCCAGCCTTCGCCAAAAGCCGTTAAACGAATTCCAAGATGCTCGATCATCGTATTTTTCATATACTGCTCGATCATCTCAATGGGCGTAGTCACAGTAAGTTTTGGAATTGTCATCCGTATAAAAATTAAAAGCGTGAAATTAGGAAAATGCATTGAAGCGACCAATTTTATTCACAAAATAGCATCGCTGAGCGTCTCCTGGCAGCTCTCACTGATTGTCCATAATTAGGCAGTTATTAAAGTGCTTTGTAATTCAGCGTAAATATTTTCATTAAAAATAATTGGAATTTATTTGTGTGGAAGTTACTGAAAGCGAATGAGATTCTAATTATATTTCTAAACAGCTACATATTTTATAAACCCAGTTGAAACAATCCGGGGTCACCTAACGTATCAAAGGATAACTTTGCAATTTTAATTTTTAGGACTTATTGTATTTGGGTTGATTGGTTTTTTGGTGAAAAGCAAAGTTCGTAAGGTAATTTTAGTTGTTTGTTGAAAGAAAAGCGATGGGCGAACCCATCGCTTTTCCTTTTTTTAGCAATAGCCTAAAGGGTAATGTGTCATTAAATGATGGTTTGTATTGCTCTTTTTTTGTATGATCCCTGGGACCTGAACAGTGTTGTGAGTGTCTTAGGGGCTAATTTTTCTTGCCCCCAAAGCACCAAGCCACCAAAAAACACACAAGGATCGTTTTAGATTAATGACATTGGCCTTGAAGGGACTGATCGCTTAGAATTAAATGGCAGATGTACGATTCGCCGAATTATTACTGCTTTCAGCTAATTGTATTTTTCTTTCCACCTTGTTGACCTTCAATTTCAAGAATTCACCTGTGCTATTTCTCAAGTATAAAATGGATATCTTTATTGTTAATTATTTTGCTTATTACAATAATTTAATTGTAATAAAGTAAGTACCTTTGAAAGTGGTAAACTAATTTAATTGTTTACCAAAGGAGATTGATCGTTCATAACCAACTATAAAAACCATCTAACGGGAAACCATGAAAAAACAACTTCTACTTTTAACGATCATGCTGATTTCTGTTACAATGCAAGGCCAAGGAAGTAAGACTGTTACCGATCTTTCGCCCGGTGGGTTGATAACTGAATTGACTTCTGCAGAATTAACCTCGGTTACCAACCTTACTCTTTCGGGAACCATCGATGCCCGTGATTTCTTTCAGATAAGGGAGAAGATAACCCGTTTGGCGGTTATTGATTTAACAAATGTCACCGTAGCTGCATATACAGGCACTGAAGGAGCCCAAAGCGGTGAATTGTTAACTTTTCCTGCCAATGCCCTTCCCGGGGGAGCTTTCATCGCAATGGCCAATTTGACCGCAGTGACTCTGCCTGCCACGATCACTTCTATTGGCAATGGCAGTTTTCAGAACAATGGTAAGCTGAGTTTTATAAATATTCCTTCTTCACTCACTTCAATAGGCGTCAATGCCTTTCGTAATTGCAAATTACTGACAGCCCTTTCCATTCCTGCTTCTGTGGTTTCCATCGGTGCCAATGCATTTACAGAAAGCGCTATTCAGGTTAGTGTAGCTGCTGAAAATCTTCAGTATTCCTCCGCCGATGGTGTTTTGTTCAACAAAGATCAGAGTCTTTTAATGTATTGGCCTGCTTCCAAATCCGGTAGCTATATCATCCCCTCTACGGTAAAAAATATCAGTGATTACGCTTTTTTTTCATGTGCCGGATTAACATCCGTTACCATTCCTCAGTCGGTTACCGCCATTGGGAACTGGGTATTCTCCAGATGTTCGGGCCTGCTATCGGTAAACATTCCTAATTCTGTCACTTCGATTGGAGAGTGCGCGTTTATGGATTGCAGCAGCCTGGCATCCATTGATATTCCTAAA